>JACQXR010000139.1 GCA_016208585.1 candidate division TA06 bacterium
ATATTTCCCGCTGTTGGGGGCTTCGTAACCGCAGCATAATTCCTCCGTTGTTGTCCCTAATTATACCATTTTCTAACGGCCAACGGAAGTGAAATCCGCATGTTTACTGCATATTTGTCACTTCTTTTTCAGTGAAAACTATATAGTTAATTTATTAATAGATTACGACATTAATCGTTTTTTTCTATAATTAATAAAGTGTAATTTTTACATTTATTTTCACCAAATATACTATCTGTCAAACAGTTATAATGTGATGTAAAAATTACACAGGCGAATGATTATTTGCACAATAAAAGGCCTTATGCTAAAATAAGGCGACTTTTATTTATTTTTAAAATAATGAAAACTATCTGCTTGTTTCACTGACTCCCGGCTCCCGGTGTCGGGGCCGTTCGATATTCAGCTCCCGTAACAGGCGGGAAAGGTAGGACGGCTGAATGTCCAAAACTTTAGCGGTTTTTTTTTGATTCCAGGCATTTGTTTCCAAAGCTTTTATCATATACTCCCTTTTGAATGCTTCTTGGGCGCCAACCCAGGTCATGGTGGGCGGAATGTCGTCCCTGGTGGAAGTATCGTCCACCAGCCGGGGCAGGTTTTGCAGGGTTATGGTTTGACCGGAACAAAGCACTACCGCTCTTTCCACCGCATTCTGCAATTCGCGGATATTTCCCGGCCAGGAATAATTCTGCAGGGCTTGGGCAGCTTCCTCGGTAAAGCCCCGCACCTGTTTTTTGGTTTCCCGGCCGAAATGTTCCAGAAAATGCCGGGCCAAGACCGGCATGTCCTCCGCCCTTTGGCGCAGGGGCGGCAGGAATATTTGAAAAACGTTTAAGCGGTAATAAAGGTCCTCCCGGAACAATCCTGATTTCACCAGTTGCAGCAGGTCCTTATTGGTGGCGGCTATGATCCTGATGTCCACTTTGATCGTTTCGCTGCTGCCCAGCCGCTCGAATTCCCTTTCCTGCAACACTCTTAGAATTTTAGCCTGGATGGTCTGGGGCAGGTCCCCCACTTCATCCAGGAAGATGGTGCCCCCGGCCGCCATCTCAAACCTTCCTTTGCGGCGGCAGCCGGCCCCAGTAAAGGCCCCTTTTTCGTGCCCGAAAAGCTCCGATTCTAAAAGCTCCACCGGGATGGCGGCGCTGTTGATAGCCACGAAAGCCTTTTCGGCCCGGGGGCTTTGGTAATGGATGAACCGGGCCAGCAGTTCCTTGCCGGTTCCATTTTCGCCCTGGAGCAGCACCGTAGTATTTCCTGACGCCACCTTGCGGGCCAGGCCCAGCATCTCTTCCACCGCCTGGCTTTTCCCGGTAATCGTATACCGGCTGGCAACCTCGTCGCGCAGCTGGAGGTTCTCGTCTTTCAAACGGCTGTATTTGTCAACGTTTTCCAGCACCTGGGCCGCCAGTCCGGCAAATTTCAAAAGCAGCTCCTGATCCTGCTGGTCAAACTGCCGGCCGTCCTTTTTGTTCAAAACCTCTATCACCCCGATGGTCTGCCCCCGGGATAGCAGGGGCACACATAACAGAGATTTGGTGGTGAACTTGGTTTTTTCGTCTATGCCCTTATACCAGCGTTCATCCTGTTCGGTCTGGTTCACTATCTGGGGCTTTTGCTCCCGGGCCACCCACCCGGCAATCCCCTGTCCCATGGGAACGGAAAGTTTTTTCAACTCTTCCGAAACCTCGCCGGTGGCATGGGCAAAATGAAGGTTTTGAGTGGCCTGATCCAGCAGTAACAGCGAACTGGCCTCCGCCACAGTTAGCGTTTTAGCCGATTCGATTATGATGTCCAGCAATTGGCTTTGATCCAGGGTGGATGAAAGCGATTTGCTGAAAGACAACAAAAATTCCAGCTCTTGACGGGATTTCTGGTCGTTCATAGGTTTTATATCCTTTTTGTAAATGTTTCTTCTCCGATGATAACAGTGATATATAAGGATGTCAAGGGGGGTGGCTGGAATAAAATTTACCGTTAGTTTTGGGTTTGTTTTGATTCCATAAACTTTTGCTTGACTTTATTGCAATAATAGTTATAATGGAGTATTCACAATTTTTCAAAAGGAATTAAAAATGAAAAAATTATTATTGGCGTTTTTGGTCTTTTCCCTGAGCGCCATGGTGGCGATGGCGCAGCAGCATGGGTTGGGGCTTAAGCAACATGATCCATTAAAGGACAAACCCCGCCATCTGGTAAAGATCAATGTTTCCCCAAAACTGCCGGCCGCCGTGGACCACACGGATGGAATGCCTCCGGTAGGAGATCAAGGAAGCCAGGGATCCTGCACTGCCTGGGCTACGTCCTATTACAGTAAAACTTATCAGGAATACGCCGAACACGGCTGGGACGTATCTGATCCTCGCCATCAGTTCAGCCCCGCTTTTGTTTACAACCAGATTAACGGGGGAGTAGACGGCGGATCATATATTGATGATGCCTTTCAGCTTTTGTGCGACCTGGGCAGCGGCAGTTATTATCAGTTCCCATACAACCAAAGCGATTTTGCCACCTGGCCCAGCGAGGCCGCCTACGACACCGGCATAAGCTACCGTTGTCAAAATTGGTACAGCATTTATTCCGCTGATGATGCGGGAATAACGGCCATTAAACAGGTTATCTCTGATGGCGGCAATGTGGTGATCGGGCTGGAAGTTTTCCCCAATTTTGACAATATTAATGCATACGATACCGTTTATTGCGCCGCCGATCTTTCAGGCCTGTCCCGCGGCGGCCATGCCCAATGCTTTCTGGGTTACGATGATAATAAAGCAACCCATGACGGGCTGGGCGCCTTTAGAGCGGTTAACTCCTGGGGCACAGGTTGGGGAAACAAGGGTTATTATTGGATGTCTTATCAAGCGGTCAAAAACAGCCAGATAACGCCTTGGCCATATGTTTATTATGCCACCGACCGGATTGGCTATGTCCCGGCGTTAAAAATGAGAACCCGCCTGTTGCACCAAAAACGGGGACAGATCAGAATTCGGGTGGGCGTCGGAGACACCCTGGCTCCGCTTTGGGAAAGAGCCTTTTATTACAATCCCGCTTGGGATCACTATTATAGCGGGGGCGACCATCCTTATCCCGAAAACAATATAGTATTTGATTTGACCGAGGGAGCTTCTTTTCTTTCTACCGGCACCGGTAATACAATTTTTTTAAGATGCATCGACATTACAACCGACGGCGCCGCCGGACAGGTTCTTGATCTTTCTGCCGATCAGGTTTTATGGGGCGTTTCCGCATCTTCCCATCAGACGCCCAAAAACATTACGGATGATAACAGCCCTGTTTACACCAGCCTCTCCCTGCATTACCAGGATTTCACCAATACAGTTTGGCCCGCCCAGCAAACCATTGCTCAGGGAAGCGCCGCCGGGTTAATCATCCGGGTAAGCCCGCTTAACGGCTATTCCTCATGGGTAAAGCTTTCGGCTTCGGTTTTTCCCTTGCCCGCCCAAGGGAGTTTGAGCATTTCTTTGGCCGCCGATTCGCTTTTACCCTTGGACTCCTGCGCCGCCAGCCTTGCCTCCTCGGCCGATGTTTCCCCCGGCCTTTATAACATTGCCGTGATGGCGGTAGATTCGGCCGACACCATAACCCACATTTCGACCGCCGCTGTTTGGGTGTTGGGCTCGGGCCAGGCTTTGTGCGTCGGTTCGGGCGGCGCCATTATTAACCTGATGAAAAAACATTGGGCTTCGGTGGACAGCCTGGAGCAAATGCCCCCAATCATTGGCAGCCAATACCAAGCCTTGGTATTGGAAAGCGGAATCACTCCGGCGGATTCAATAAATATACGGCAATACGTGGAGAACGGCGGGAACCTCTTATTGATTGGATCCACGCCCCACCAACTTTGCGGAGGCTCCGACCTGACCTCCATCAGCCCCTGGCTGGGCGCCAAGTCTCATGCCTGGTATACCGGCACAGGAATGAAGCTTATTTCAGATCGTACTGCCCCGTTTGACGTCTCCACCATAAACGTGGGCGACACGCTGGGAACTGCCCTGTATAATTGGAGCCGGCTTTCCAGCCTGGTTCCCGGGGCCGCGGTTTTGGGGCATTACGGAACTTTCCCCTCTATTTATGCCGCTTTATACAATGAATACGGCAGTGGCCGCTGTTTCTGGTTTACTGTCGGAGCCGGAACCGGAGTTAAAAGCGATTCCTTGATAGACGGGTTTCTGGGGCACCCTGCGTTGGGCATAGAATCTCAATATGCTACCGCAGAACCTAGCCTGAGCACGATTACTTTGAACTATGCTCCTAATCCGTTTAAATTATCAACGACCATCAATTACCAAATCCCCAAATCGGCGATGGTAAGCTTGAAGGTTTACAACCTGGCCGGTCAATTGGTCAAAGTTCTGGACCATGGCTTAAAAAGTCCCGGCGCTTACCGGGTCAACTGGAATGGCGGCACCGATGGAGGCTCAAAGCTTTCCGGCGGCATATATTTTGTGAGAATCCAAGCCGAGACTTCAAGCCTGGTTAAAAAGATATTGCTGCTTCGCTGACCCAGCGATCCGAAAATCCATAATAAAAATGATATGATTACGATAAGCCATCCTGCCAACTAACAACTTGGACTTTGACAATTATATCTTGGCCTGCGGTCATTTCGATACCGGCCGGCCGTTAAAGCGCCTTCTGCCTGTTCAACTTTAATAGCATAAAGCCGCATTAAAAACGGCCAGCCGACTCAATGTCCGCAGGCTATATTTTCCAAAGCGAAAAATTGCCACAGTCCCATAACAATAACGAACAGATGAGAAAATTAAACAATCGGCAATACCAAAAAGCCGCCGATACCCTGCGGATGCTGGCGGTGGACGCGGTGGAACAGGCGGGCTCCGGCCATCCCGGCCTGCCGATGGGCGCGGCCGATTTCGCCTTTACCCTGTGGCACGACTTCTTGCATTTCAACCCCAAAGACCCCAAGTGGCCGGGGCGCGACCGTTTTATACTTTCGGCCGGGCACGGCTCGGCCCTGCTGTATGGGTTGCTGCATCTGTTCGGTTACGAGGTTTCTCTGGAGGAGATCAAGAACTTCCGCCAGTGGAAAAGCAAAACCCCGGGCCACCCCGAAACCGGCCACACCCCGGGAGTGGAAGCGACCACCGGGCCGTTGGGACAGGGATTTGCCAACGGGGTGGGCATGGCCCTGGCCCAGAAGATGGTCTCCGCTCGCCTGGGGCTTGACCGGCAGAAAATTCTGGAACACTATATTTATGCCCTGGTCTCGGACGGCGATCTGATGGAGGGCATCTCTTCCGAGGCGGCCTCGCTGGCCGGGCACTTAAAACTGGGAAACATTATCTACCTATATGACGACAACCGCATCACCATTGACGGACAGACCGGACTAAGCTTTTCTGAGGATGTGGGAGCCCGGTTCAAGGCCCTGGGCTGGCATGTCCAGAGAATAGACGGACACGACCACCTGGCCGTTCACCAGGCGGTCAAAAAAGCCATGAAGATTCTGGACAGGCCTTCGCTGATCCTGGCCCGGACCCGCCTCGCCCAGGGCAGCCCCAACAAATGCGATTTTTCTGCGGCCCATGGGGCGCCGTTGGGAAGGGAAGAGGTTACCGCCACCCGGAAAAATCTGGGATGGCCCCAGCAGACATTTTACATCCCCGACGAGGTAAAATTGGTCTGCCAGAAAAAGGTCGCCAGGGACAAGCGGGAATACAACAAATGGCAGAAGAACTTTGCCGCCTGGCGTCTGCGGAACCCGGAGAAGGCGGGGCTGTGGGACAAATTGGACAAAAAAGAAATTCCAGCCGGGCTTTATGGCATCCTGGCTTCATCGATCAAGCCCGAACCGTCCGCCACCCGCAGCCTTTCCGGACAGTTGATCCAGAAGATCGCGGAGATCTGTCCTTCCCTGGCGGGCGGCTCGGCCGACCTGGCCGGCTCCACCAATGCCGAGATCAAGGGATCGGCCTATGTCTCGGCGGAAAATTTCGACGGACGCAACATCCATTTCGGGATCCGGGAACACGCCATGGGAGCCATAATGAACGGACTGTCCCTTTACGGTTTTTTCCTCCCCTTCGGCTCCACCTTCCTGGTGTTCTCGGATTACTGCCGTCCGGCCGTGCGCCTTTCGGCGCTGATGAAACAGCAGGCGGTCTACATCTTTACCCACGACTCTTTTTACCTGGGCGAAGACGGCCCCACCCACCAGCCCATCGAGCATGTTTCGTCCTTACGGCTTATTCCCGGCCTCCAGGTCATCCGGCCGGCCGACGCCTTGGAGACCGCCGCTGCTTGGACCATGGCTCTGGGGAAAAAGGACGGGCCAACCGCGCTGATCCTGACCCGGCAGAAACTTTCAGTGATAGAGCGTTCGGAGAAATTCGATTGCGAAGATGTTTTACGTGGCGGCTATATGGTATCCAGCCAGGGGCAAGGACGTAAAATCACGCTTATGGCCAGCGGCTCGGAGACAGGCCTGGCGGTGGAAGCCGCCAAACTGCTGGCTTCGCAGGGACTGGAGATCTCGGTCGTCTCGGTGCCTTGTCTGGAATTGTTTTTGGAGCAAAGCGAAGAATACCGCAAAACAGTCATTCCCGGGGACTCCGTAAAAGTGGCGCTGGAAGCCGGACGCGGAGCCTTGTGGCGGCAGTTGATCGGCGGGGACGGGTTGTTTATTGGAATTGAGCATTTCGGGGCCAGCGCCCCGGACAAGGTCCTGGCCAAGGAGTTCGGGTTTACGGCGGAACAGGTGGCGGAGAAAATAAAAAAGTTTTTAGGATGACGCATCCGCAGATGGCCGCAGATTATCGCAGATTGAAAATTCCCATACGACCGCAAAGATAACCAAATACTTCTATCTCTGTTAAGAAAAAGCCGCTCTTTTAAGAGCGGCTTTTTCTTTTGCGTTTCATCAGACCCTTGATTATATATTCAAATAATTTGAGTTGCCCTGGGTCGGCTTTTCGCAATTGTCCGTATATTCTTTTTTGCATAGGTTTCATTTTTGGGAAAAGGTTTATATGATTTTCCACGAGATTTTTGCGGGTTTCAATATTGATGAACAAAACGGCAAAATTAATTTTCAATGCCGCAGCTATTTTTTCAAGGCTCTTGAGGGTCGGATTCACGCGACCCTGTTCAATAAAGCCAATGTACCGGTAATCCACCCCGGCGCGTTCCGCCAGTTTTTCTTGGGACAGGTTTTGGCTTTTGCGAATAGCCCTGGTATTATCGCCCACCAACTTCAATATTTCGCTCATGATAACCGCCTCCTTTATAATTAGTATACCCTAATTATAGATAGCCTTATCACGCCTGTAAATTTAGTATAATAAGTATTGACAAATACTAATTATATTTAGTATAATATTATGAGCAAAAACATAAAAAAGGAAGGAGGTGAATCAAATGAAAACTGCTTTAGTTTTTATAGTTTCCTCATTTTAATGCATTCAGCAACGTTTGTCAATAGCGGCCGGAAAAATAATTTTTCCTTCCGGGCTGATATCATTTGAAAACCCGCCCCAAAAATGCTATTATTATCCATTAACCCGGCCCGGCCAAACGCCCCGACAGATATTTGTGGATAGCTGAATAAAAACCCTTCGGGCCGGAGTTTATCTTGATGAATAGAAGGGTGTCTTCGTGGCAAAATGAATAAAATCGATTTTAAAAACACATTACTCTCCGGTCTAAAAAAGGGCCTGGACTCCTTCTGGCAGCTGATGAAGATGGTGGCCCCGGTTTACACCGCCATCTGCATCCTGCGGGCTACTCCGGCCATGGACTGGTTCGCCTCCTTCTGCGCCCCGGCCATGAAGTGCTTCGGCCTGCCGGGGGAGAGCGCCTTGGCGCTGATAGTGGGCAACCTGGTCAACCTCTACGCCTCCATCGGGGTGATCGCCGGGCTTAAGCTCCAGCCCCAGCAGCTGACCCTGCTCTCGCTGATGCTGTTGATCTCCCACAGCCAGATATTGGAAAGCGCGGTGTTCGCCCAGATCAAGACCCGCTATCTGCTGCTCTCGCTGTTCCGCTTTTTATTGTCGCTGTTCCTGGGCTGGTCCCTTCATTTTTTCATCCTGGGGTAAGACCATGATGTTATTTATGAAAAACTATTTATGGGGCCTGGGCGACCTGTCGCTCAAGATCTTCCTGATCGTGATGATCCTGTTCCTGCTGTTGGAGTTCATCAAGGCCTTAGGCGTGCTGGAGGACAGCCTGGTCCGGCTAAACCGCTTCACCCGGCACTTGGGGCTTAAGAAGCATTCGGGGATGCCGCTTTTGGCCGGGTTAATCTTCGGCATCGTTTTCGGGGCCAGTTTGATCATCTCCTCATCCCGCGAGCAGCAATTAGACAAACGGCAGGTGTTTCTGATCAGCCTGTTCCTGGCCACCTGCCACGGGATCGTGGAGGACACCGGGCTGTTCGTGGTGATCGGGGCCAACTTCTGGTGGATCGTCATTCCCCGGCTGGTGCTGGCGGTATTGCTGACCTGGCTGATAGCGATCTTTTACCCCGAAACAAGTGCCAAGCAACCAGGTGCTTAAGCAGAAACATTTAGACCCTGAAAAACACTGCAAGAAAACTGTCAGCGTAATTCAGCGTCAAGTAAAAATATGACCCGCAAAAAGTTTGAGGACATAGCCGGGCAGGCCATCGCAGAACTGCCAGAAGAATTCCGCCGCAAATTGGAAAATATCGCGGTGACCATCGAGGATTACCCTTCCGATAATACACTTTTGAGCCTGGATCCCAAGCCGCGAAAACACCAGCTGCTGGGGATATACATCGGTATCCCGTACAACCGGCGGCCGCCCTACCCCATTTCCGGGGCCCTGCCGGAAAGGGTAGAACTATATCAGAAGAACATCGAGACCCTTTGTTCTAATGAATCTGAAATAAGGTTTCAGATCAAGGAGACCATCATCCACGAAATAGGGCACTACTTCGGACTGTCTGAAGAAACTTTGGAACGCCTGCAGAAGCGGCAAAATCAACCGCAAAGACCTAAGGAACCGAAGATTAACTAATTGGGAAGATATCCTCTTTTTGTTACCCTTGGTAACCTTTGATACCCTTGGCGCGTCTTCGCGTTTAAAAAATCACAAATAAATTCAAGATACTTGAAAGGACACTCTGCAGAAGGACTCACCCAAACCCGGCGAGATGATCGCCCTAATCAAGACCAACCAGGGAACAATGAAAGCCCGGCTGTTCGGCGACCTGATCCCCGAAGGGGTCAAGAACTTTACCGAGCTGGCCAAGGCCGGCAGGTACAAGGATGTGCCCTTCCACCGGGTGATCAAGAACTTCATGATCCAGGGCGGAGACTTCACCGCCAAGAACGGCACCGGCGGCCACTCCTACAAGGGCCCTGGCACCAACATCGGCGACGAGTACCATCCGGAGTTGTCCCACATCCGGGGGGCTCTCTCTTACGCCAAGACCGCCCAGCCCAATTCCATCGGCTCCCAGTTCTTCATCGTCCATCCCCAGAAGGGCGCCCACTTTTTGGACCATCCCCAGGGCGGCGGTCCGGCCGAGGGTTACAGCGTGTTCGGCCAGCTGTTCGAGGGGTTCGAGGCGCTGGATAATATCGCCAACACCGCCACCGGAGCCAACGACAAGCCCCAGGAGCCAATGACCATAGAGGACATTGATATCACCAATTTTTAAGGAAAGGATAGACAAATGAGAATCATGATAAGAATCGTTATGGCCGCCGTTCTGCTGGCCCTTCCTCTGTCGTTTTTGACGGCCCAAGTTCCCGTCAAGACAGACCTGATCAAGATACTGGAGGCCGTGCCGGTTCCGCCGGCCAGTTCCAAGGATGCTTTTGCCAAAGTGGCCGTCACCGATGCCGAGGACAATGTCACTTACAGCGCCGCCAAAGTATTCACAGCTACCGACCAGCAGTTAAAGAATTTTGAGGACATCTATACCGAACAAGCCAAGGCAGCCATGGGTTCCACTCCCAACGGCATTCCAGTCGGAATGCCTGGCGCAGGCATGACCGAAGCCGATGCCAAGCAGATCCAGTCCATGACCAAGGAACAGAAGATAGCCATGGCTATGGCTATGGTCGGCACCATGACCCAGCCGGTCCAGATGGAACCGCCGGCAATAAAGGCTGCGCAAGAAGCCTGGATATCGTTATACTCCCAGACCCAGGAGGAATTTCAGCGCGGTGTAGCCCTGCAACAGGAAGAGGGCGCACTGGAGAACGAGTATCAACAAGACCATAACGAGTTGGATTCCCTCCAGGCCATAGAGATCAGTAAACTGCCGCAGTTATCCACCGGGGAGATGAGCTATGCGGACCCCGTTCTATTGAAAGCTGTGAAATTGAAATATGCCGACAAGCACATCGCCGTGGCCGACAAGAGGCTGGCCCAGATCGGAACCGGATGGCAGGCCGAGGTGACAAGGATCAAGACCCGCAATGCCGATTTCCTGAAAAAACTGGCGGCTTGCGATTACGCCGCCGGGGCCAAGAACCCATCCACCAAAAAGATCCTGTCCGACGGACAGATGACGGTGTTCAAAGTCATAGCGACCCAGGTGGAAATGTCCCGCCACGCCTGGGAGGAATCGGCCGGATGGCAGGGACTGAAGAATATCGAGAAAGAAACAGCGGTTGACTAGAAGTCCTGGGCATTGTAAAAAGCCCCGCTTGAAAAAGCGGGGCTTTTCTTTGTTAACAAAATTAGTTTATTGTTTTACATTTAAAAGTTTGAACCTGAATATGAAAGCACTACTAACCACGGTATTTTATTTATAGTGCCCATGTTTGTTACATAAGTATACGTGCTAAAAACCTGAACGGCTGCTTGCACAACATATGGAGCCGAACTATTCCCAAAATCTAAAAAATAAATATTTTCCCCTACTGCATACAGTGCTGTAGTTTTACTGAGTGATTGCAACCTTTGGCCTACAAACTCAAAACACCTTCCTTGTAAGTTGTAAATATTTCCGTACAATAAGGTCCTCATATCTTCAATGCCTTTTGAACCTTGTTTTTCAAGTTCAATCCTACTTTTTTCTGAAATATTATAATGCAAATATTTTCCAAGAATTTCAGGCGTATAGCCATTCTGACTTAATTTTTTCGCTTTTTGGGGATTCAATTCCACTTTGCGCCACTCAATAGCTTCCGCAACCATAAATATTTTATGCCCCTCAATTTTTCGTGATAACACTTCAGCGGCCTTATATAAAGCTTCCGCAGTATTTACTCTTATATCTGCACTTTCAAATGGTTTGCCGTAGTTTTTTGATTCATTCTCCCCACTTGTTTCCCCCTTTGCCTCTATAATTAATTGCCTTGTGGGGTTCCCCTGTTTTATGGCTATAATATCATCGCCAGGTTTTCTACCCTTTGTTATTTGCTGTATTTCATAGCCATGTTCCTTTAGCATTGAACAAACAGCATCAATTACGCTATCTTCTGTTAACATTGTCAAAACCCTTTCTAATATATATTACCAACTCATTCCAATTTTTACAAGAGCTTGCTGCGCTTCAGCATTGCCACCTCTGGCCGCTTGTTGTAGGTCCCCCACTGCTTGCACTAAATTGTTCATTCGTATATAGACCCGAGCCCGTCCACAGTAGGCAATTGTAAAATTTGGCCATAATTTAATAGCTGTTGTAAAATCATTTATAGCTTCCTGATCTTTGTGTAATAATGCATGTGCATAACCTCTCATGCCATAAGCCATAGCATATCTGGGATTAATTGCAATGGCTTTAGAATAATACTCCACCGCTTTTTGTTGATCGCCTTTATAATTTCCAAATATCCCGCCAATTAGAACTAATGTTTCCTCGTCTTGGGGCACGTATTCCAACCCTTTGTTATAATCACTTAATGCCTTATCATATTGACCTGTATTTTGATACCCCTTTCCCCGAAGTTTATAAATGCTCCATTCCCCCGTGCCCAGTTCCCCCACAAACTGCGGGTCTATTTCTATCGCTTTATTGCATATATTAATAATGGACATATAGTCGCTCTGCACCAAACTTATGTTTGCTTTTAAGTGATATGCCTCCACACACTTTGTATCCATGGAAAGGGCTTTGCTTACATCTTCTATAGCTTTCTCCATGTAAGAACGATCTGTTGAAAACCAACCCCACCCCCGATATACGTAATAAATACATTTCTTGTCATTGATTTTTATGGCATTACTAAAATCATCTATACTTTTGGAATATTGTGCCTGATACAAAAAAGCCTTTCCTCTTTTAAAATATGCTGCGTCATTTTTAGGATTAATTTCAATAGCCTTGTCGTAATTATTTATTGCATATTCATAGTTCTTCATTTCAAGTTGTTCATCGCCTTTTAGTAAATACTCTTTCGATTTATCGATAGCACAACCTTGCAGCATAATAAATATGCCTATAAAATATAAACACCTTACTTTTTTCATTTTCATTGACCCCCATATTTAGCTATTTATCATATGCTTTATCAACCGGCGATCTGCCTTCAATCACTGGTTCCCAGCGTGATAACTTATCGTCCGTGAAAGTCACTAGCAACTTATGCAAAGTTGGACCATAGCGAAATGTTTTACCCGTTTTTTTTGGTTCGTTTATATTTTCATCGCCCATAAACGTCTTTTCGGAAGCCACTTGTGCTATTCTAACTTCATAGAGCCAACAGATCTTATTTTCAAAACCAGCATAAACGATTATTGGCGTGCCTATGTTTTTCAAAACCTCATCTTTTGTCATGCCTATTCGTAATTTTAATGTCTCGTCCGTATTGATAAAAGGTGTATTATAGTTTGAACCAATTGTGGCGCACCCTGAAAGAGTCAGTGCCAACAAAATACTTAACAGGTATTTCATGGTTGTTTCTCCTTTTATTGTAATAATTGCTTATGGGTTATTGTAATACTAATTCTTCTTTTTGTCAAGTAAATTATTCCACTATTTGTATATGCCTTTATAATCCTCCTAATGTTATCATTAATCAGTTAATTAGGGGGGGTATGGCGACACTTTATCAGCAAATAGGCCAACGAATTCAAACATTACGAAAACAAGCGGGGATGACACAAGAGGAATTATCGGAAAGGGCCGATTTAAGCAATACCTATATTGCCATGATTGAGGCAGGCAAGCGGTCGCCATCTATAAAAGCATTAGATAAAATCGCTATGGCCTTGCAAGTGGGTATAACGGATTTATTTGGTTTTTCCTCAAACAGCCCTAAAATTAAAACTGCCCGGACAAACAACCTTTCACTTACCAAAACAGAAGCCCTTGCAATAAGAACAGCCGTTCGCATACTCCATAAAAAGACTTGGAGCTTAAACTAAAAGCCCCGCTTGTAAAAGCGGGGCTTTTCTTTATTATTATGTTTTCCTTATCCCTGCGCCAACCACTGTTTCCATGTCTCCGGAACATAGTCCACCGTGGCTTTCTTGTCCGCCGTAGCCTTAGCGGAGGAGGAAGGCGATTGTCGGACTATAGGGGTTTTTATGAGAAGAGGGTTTTCCTTGAGCTTGATCTCAATGTCGAATTTTTGATACTTAAGATTTTGCCTTTGATATCCCCGCCCTTCCGTGTCTATCATGTTCTCCAGGCCCACCGCCTTCCTGATGCTTTGGAACTCGCCCTCGCTCAAACCCTTTTCGCTGAGATCAATGAATTGTATGGGCACACGCCGCTCCTTGAAAAACCGCAGGGCGGCCCTGGTGTTCTGGCATTTATTGGCACCGAAGATCTGGATGATGGGCATGAGCTTTCAGTTTACCCTATCCCCTTTTTCCCCTTCCCCACGAGGCTGGTCTTTACCCACACTTGACTCCGTGAGGTGTTCAAGGTCCGCGACCGGGGGAAAGTAAGCATGGGGATAGGATTTGCGTATTTGAGGAAGGGGCCGCTGTGTGAAAAGAGCATACATATCCACGGCGGTATCCAGGCGTTGCAGACCGCGCCCGATACACACGGTGCCAGGCATGCCATCGCTCTTACGCCCCAAATGTCCGCCGATGCTGCCGAGCATCCTGATCGCTTGTGTCTTAGTGCCTTGGTGGCAAAAATAACTATCGCCAAATTTTTCGGCTTTTTTATTTTTTGTCTTGCATAAAGTTACCCGTTGTAGTAATATAAATTGCTTGTATGGTTGACGGCCTGTTATCAAAAAACGCTATGCTTTTTCAACAGTTCCTCAACGGCCTTACTTTGGGCTCCATTTATGCGTTGATCGCCCTGGGTTATACCATGGTTTACGGCATACTGGAGTTCATCAACTTCGCCCACGGCGAGATCTACATGATCGGCGCTTATCTGGCGATAATTGCCCTGGGCCTGCTCAACCAGTGGGGCTTGAACACCATGACCATAGCCCCGCTGATAGTGATCGTCTTCGCCATGATCTACGCCGCAGCCTTCGGCGCCACCATAGAGAAAATAGCCTATAAACCCTTAAGAAACGCCCCCAGGCTGTCGCCCCTGATCAGCGCCCTGGGGGTTTCCATTTTTCTGCAGAACTTCGTGATGCTGACCCAGGGCGCCCGGGACAAAGTCTTTAACCGCGACCTGCTGTTCTCCCAAAGGTTCACTCAGGGCGGCATCAGCATATTTTCCTGCCGGCTCTCCTACATCCAGATACTGATCATCGTAACGGCGGTAGTATTGATGCTGGGGCTGACCCGGTTCATCAACCGCACCCGGCTGGGCAAGGCCATGCGGGCCGTGTCCCAGGACCAGAAGATGGCCAAGCTCTGCGGGATTGACGTGGATTTCATCATCCGGCTGACCTTCATCATCGGCTCGGCCCTGGCGGCGGCGGCCGGGGTGCTGGTGGCGCTGTATTACGGGCTGGTCAACTTTTACATCGGATACGTGGCCGGCTTAAAGGCCTTCATCGCCGCAGTGGTGGGCGGGATCGGCTCGGTGCCCGGGGCCATGCTGGGCGGGCTGCTGCTGGGGATGGCCGAGAGCTTCGGGGCCGGCTACCTTTCGGCCCAGTACAAGGACGTCTACGCTTTTGTAATTTTGATCGTCGTGCTGCTGGTAAGGCCCCAGGGGATACTGGGAAGGAAGAATGACCGGAGTTAAGATAATGTTTAAAAAGCTACAGACGTTAAAAATGTTGAAAAAAATTAATAACCGTTTTTCTAAATTTTTAATACTGACAACGGCTTTGGCGGTTATTGTCTCCTGTTCCAAAACCACCGAACCCAAGGTAAGCTATTTCGTGGTAAAAGTGGACAGCATTGCCGTGCCGGACAGCATATCGCACAGCGATGCCCTAAAGATCAAGCTTTACAGCGCCTATCGGCAAATATTGCTATGATGATATCGATAGAACCTACGGCCAGACGGCGCGGTTACCGTGTCCGGAGGCTGTGGCAAACCACCACATCAAACCAGGACCGGCCCCTGGGATATTACCCCGACCAACTCTTGGGGCTAAAAGCCGAGTTGTTGAAGGTTTTCGGCAAATGGAGCCTGGCGACGCGGATATTCCAGGATAATATTGACTTTGGACGGCAGACAAACAACAGCGCCATGGTCGCCGAGAACGAGGTCCGCCTGGGCGATTTGGGCTGGCATTCCAGCAACTACCAGCAGGCGGTATCGTGCCTCGACGATGCCATTGACATCTTTCGAAAGATGAAAAACAATCTGGGCCTGGGCCACGCCTTGGGAAATCTGGGCAGCATTCACATGTTCCGGGGCGATTACGTCAAAGCCCTGGAATGCTATAGGCAGGCGCTGCGACTGGCAAGGGAAACCGGCGACCGGCAAAGCGTCGGGATGTTGCTGGGGAACATCGGCATCGTTTATTACAATACCGGCGATTATGACCGGGCCATGGACTACAGCCGGCAACGGCTGGAGATGGCCGAGGCCGGAGGCGACCTGATGGGGGTCAGCAAGGCGATTGGCAATATGGGAAACATCCATACCGACCGGGGCGAATACCCGCAGGCCATGGAGTGTTATCGGCGGTACTTGGTCATAGCCCAAAAACTGGGGGACAAGCTGGGCCTCAATATATTTTACGGCAATATGGGGAATGTCCACTGCCTGATGGGGGAATATGACCAGGCCAGGTACTGTTATCAAACAAAGGAAAAAATCGCGGCCGAGCTCGGGGACAGGCGCGGCCTGGGGGTTGTGGCTGGCGGCCAGCCTGGAGCGGGCCATCGCCGCCGGCCGGGAGTTGAACATACCGTATTACGTCTGCGAATACCTGTATTGCCAGGCCGAGTTGCTATTGGCGACGAACCGTCAGCCAGAAGCGGAGGAGGCCAACAGGCAGGCTTTGGCAATGGCCCGGGAAATAAAAAGACCGGAGATCATATTCAAAAGCTCCTTGCTAACTGCCAAAATTCTGTTTTTAAAAGACGTCCAGACGGCTGTGGTCGATTTCCAGACGATGCTTGACGAATACAAGGACGACAAACAGCAGGCCTCAATTTACTTCCAACTGTTCAAACTCACCGGCAGACAGGAGCACCGGGCCAAGGCCCTGGCGCTTTTACGCGACCTGCAGCAGCGCCAGCCCGGCGCCGAGATTAAAAAAATGCTGGCCGAGCTGGAGGAATACCGGGGTACACAATGAGCCGGTCTTATATATGGGGGCTGGATGAATCCCCAGTGATCATAAGTGACCATACCATAATGGTAATGATGAAAAGGAATTTTATATTCTTATTACTGGCCGTTGTTTTGACGGCCCTGAGTGGCTGCTCAAAAACCACCGGGCCGGAGGTCAGCTACTTTGTTGTTAAGGTGGACAGCATAACCGTGCCGGACAGCATATCGCGCAGCGATACATTGAAGATCAGGCTTTACGGCACCATCGGCAACAACGGCAATTACAGCTTCGACCGTTACGAGGCGACGCGGGATTCGTATAAGCTTAACCTGACCGTGTGGGGCAAGCATGTGGACAACGATGTGGCCACCATGGTAATGGTACTGCTGGACGGCGCGGAATATCCGGTATACCCCGTTTACCCCAACAAGTTTAAAATATTCATCCGCCAGCCGGACAGCAGCATACTGAGCGATTCGGTCATGGTGCAGTAATCGTTTTCCCCGCGAAACACATGGGAATCAAAATATGAAAACTGCTCTTAAAGTTTTTCTCCCAATAATCGCTTTTTTTACAATTCTATTCCTTTGCTTCTCCGCCTTGGTCTGGCTTATCACCTACCATCCGATACGGCTGGAGCCTGTTCCCGTTTACAGCCGCAGTCAGGCGCCTATATTACAGCCCGGGCAGTCCCTAAAAATAATGACCTGGAACCTCCAGTACCTGGCCGGCAAGAACTACGTGTTCTTTTACGACCTGCTGGACGGCTCCGGCCCGGACGAGCGGCCTTCGTCCAAAGACATCGCCGTTACCCTGAACGAAGTGGCGCGGGTCATAATTGACGAAAACCCGGACATCATATTATTACAGGAAGTGGACTGCGGGGCCAGGCGCAGTGATTATCGCGATCAATTGAAAGACCTGCTGGCCAAACTACCCGGGGAATATCGCTGTTATATCTCGGCCTGGTACTGGAAAGCCGCCTTCGTGCCGCATCCCCGGATCATGGGCGCAGTGGGCATGAAACTGGCGGTGATTTCAAAATATAAGATATCGCGGGCCGTGCGCCACCAATTGCCGGTGATGCCGAATGACATCTTCACCAGACAGTTCAACTTCAAGCGGGCGGCGCTGGAAGCCCGGCTGCCGGCCTCTGACGGATCCGAGTTCGTTGCAATGAGCACCCACCTGGACGCCTTTGCCCAGGGCAATAACACCATGGAGCGGCAGGTGGCGCAGGTGAAAAATCTTTTGGACAGCCTTTCGGCTCAAAAGCAGGGCTGGGCCATAGGCGGTGATTTCAACCTGCTGCCGCCCGGCGACGCTTATCTCCGGCTGGGCCCCAGACAGCAGAAGTATTACCAGCCGCAAACCGAGCTGGCTTCTTTCTTCGACGATTACCAGGCTGTGCCATCGGCCCAGGAAGCCAACGGCGACAGCGCCGGATACTGGTTCACTCATTTCCCCAATGATCCCGGGGCCAAGGGACCCGACCGCACCATAGATTTTCTGTTCTTTTCCCGCCGCCTGCTGCTGGGCCGTCACTACGTGCGGCAGTACGATACGGGAAAGATCTCCGATCATTATCCGGTGGTAGCCGAGGTGACCCTGGAGTGACCTCACGGCAGAAACTATTTTTGATTAACAAGCTACCATTCATATAACAATTCCCAAGAAAGGTCCCATAAGCCTTGAAAACTCAGGAATCACTTTAATGATGAATATCGTCCGGTGCGCATTCTTTACCGTGAGATGATCGGGAAACCCAGCTTACCATGCCATTACGTCAAAATAATTATTTCATTTTTTATGATCGGTAATCATGAAAAAAACAATATTTCTTTTAGCGTTATTGCTAATAACCCTTTACTGGTCGAGTTTTGCGGTCGGGGCAGAGCATTCTCTGGTTACCGACTTCACCCGCTATAAAAATGAATCTGCCGGGTTGAACGGGCTTGGATTTACCTACAAACTTATTGTACGGGATTCCGCAAACCACAAGCTGGGCATGCAGTTTTTTTACAGCCGCCTGCCCTACCAATATAGCGGGACCCCGGCTGTATCGCGCGACAGGTACTCACTATATAGCGTTTCGCTGTTAAGGCCGTTCACACCATATAGTGAAATTTTAGATTTGGAAATAACCCCGGCGCTTGGCCTAACAGTACACACAACATGGCATGACATCTTAATAGAAGACCCCTTGGTACAACTTAACGGTTGGCACACCGGCGATGGCTCTGGAGTTTCTTATACCTATGTTTCTCCTTCGTTAGGTATGGATATAAAACGATTTTTTTATAAAAACAAGCTGGGGGCGGGATTTGGTGTGCATCTCAGATATTTTGTGCCTGTTTTTGATGAATCTGGGACTATCGATAAATAGGCTTTTCTCCAATGAGTGTGGGTAAAATCGAACTTGGTGGCGAGCTGAAGTAGTTGGCAGTAAACGAGTTCTTTGATAGCAACCCCGGTAAAAATATGGTAAACTTCCGGTATGAAGAAGATCAAACGATTGGAAGACG
>JACQXR010000140.1 GCA_016208585.1 candidate division TA06 bacterium
AACCGACATGGGCAGCGTCAAGCAATCCATTGGCAAGCTGGCTATACAGACTTTGAAAAACACTGAAGATATAGAATGGATCAAAGAAAACATGGTTACCAAAAACGACCATAATAAAGTGATGACGGCTTTGGATGAGGTTTTGCATATTGTGCGGCGGGGCGACGATGAGAGGGTGGTTATGAATGCCAGATTGGACCGGCTGGACGCCCAAAAGGCCGACAAAACCGAAGTGGAGCGCCTCCGCTGAAGCTATAGCATATAGCGCTTGAAGGGGCCAAGCCACGCCACGCCATAGGCGGAGGCTCCGCTTTGCCACCGCTTTGCGGGGCAAGCGGGGCCGTTGGCAGGAAGCGTAAGCGGAAAAATAAAGGTTCATATAGGAATGCCATAAAAAATTCTGCAAAAATTCTGCATAAGGGTATTGACAAACAGCATGGTTTTATGATAGCCTTGTATCGTAGCTTTGGGGAGCGGATGGCGCCGGACAATATTTTAAAGCAAAACAAAGCGATTGTAAAAACATTTAACTTGTGGTGAGTTAATCGAACCAAATGAAACCCCGAAATGAAATAAATTGTCTTGGCATGAAAATTGCCAAGCAAGCAAGCAAGCAAGAATAACACCCCCTTATATAGAAAAGAGGGCGTAATAAATACTAAGGCTTCGGGTCTTCCGTAAACGGAAGGCGCGAGGCCTTTTTGTTTGACCTAACCCCCGGCCCCACTTCGTTTGTCTATTGTTTGTTACCCTCAGTGCAGGCTTTTCCGAGTCGGGAAGGGGCGAAGGGGTTGGGTCCGTAACAATAAATCAACCACAAGGAGAAAAATTATGGCGCGCAGAAGCAGGTCGTTTGGAGACGAGTTAAATGCCTGGAGAATATGCCTGGAAGGCCACAAGAACAACACGGCGGACTTTGTCTTTTTAAAAAAGGAACTGGCCGGCTTTGAGCAATTGATTGCCAGGGCCGACAAAGAAAACGCCAAGCAGGAAAAGTTGAAGGCCGATCTGCTGGCCCAGACCAAAGTAGTGGACGATATTGTAAACAGCGGCCGCAAAACATACGCTTCACTTTTGCGCTATGCCAAGGCCAAGTATGGGCCGAACAGCGCCAAGATCAAGGAATTTTTGTCCAAGACCGAGGGGGTGACAAGGGCCAAGAAGACCGCCAAGGCGGGCTGACCGCCTTAACCCAACCCCGTCCCTTCCCTTGAGGGAAGGGAGAAAGGGTTAGGTTAGAGGGAACGAGGGGGCGGTCAAAGCCCCGGGCAAATGCCTTGGAATCTAAGGCATTTGCCTTAAAGGGTAAGGTACTTGCCCCAAGGTCCAAGGCACATGCCTTAAGGTCCAAGGCAACTGCCTTAAGGTCTAAGGCAAATGCCTTAAAGGGCAAGGCAATTGGCAGAAGGGATGGGGTCTATGCCTGAAGGGTTAAGGCAAATGCCCCAAAGCACGGGGCAAACGGTTTGGAAATTAAGGTATGTAGCGGTCATCGTTACATGCTTGAACCAATAAACAGGAGGAAGAACCATGTTCAAAAAATTAATTCTTCCGTGCGTGGCGATTGTAACAATCGCGTTACTGTGCCTGCTTGCGGGCTGCAGCAAGAAGAACCCGGCTTCGGCGCCGCCGCCGCCCAGCGATCAAATCGTATATTCGGAAAATCTTATTTTGCCCGAAACCACCAGCACCTTTCAAAGCGCCAGTTGGCATGGCGATTCGCTCTACTTGTATTTTAGTTCCTCAAGCAAGCCAAAAGTAAATATTGGCGATATTGTCCTCGGCCAATATGAGGGCGGCTATCTGCGCAGGATTTACGGAATTATCGATACCACCGGCAGCAAACTATTTTTGTCAACCAAACAAGCCACCATGAAAGACATAATAAAATCCGGCGTCATAGACACCGTCGCCAATATCCAGCCGAAAGCGTATAGCAGCATCGGTAAATGTAAAAATGTTGAATATGCCGTCAAAACGGATGACGGACAAAGCTTGAAAATGGCAACGGAAATAGACGGCGGTTATGTCAAGCCGAAAGACCTTGGCTTTGAAGTAAAGTTATACGGCGTGCGGATAATCATCGAAGATCAGGACACGATACGACTTGATTCCCTGGCTTTTACCGGAACCATTGGCATGACGATAAAGGCGCGTTACGGCGTTTCGGGAGTTGAATACCTTAAAGTCGCTTTTACCAGAAGCATGACCCTGCAGGCGGCGCCGGTATTGAAGAAGATTAGTTTGTTGAATTACAGGTTTAAAAAGACCATTGTTGAAATGCCCATAGGCGGATTTGTCATATTTGGCATTCCCATTTTCGTCAATCTTGAGCCGCAATGGTGCATTGACGCAAAATTGGCCAGTGTTTCGCTATCGATCCCCAGCGTAGGGTGCACTATTACGGGCACGGAAGGGCTGGAGTATAACAACGGAACAATCAGCCCGGTGGCCAGCGTTGGCTTAAACCCGTTTATAAGCACGCCGCAATTGAATATATCCAGCAAGGCGGAGCTTGGCCTGCCGGTGCATTTGGACGTAACCTTTAAAGTGGTAAATGTGGCCGGCGGCGGCCTGGGCGCCGGCCCGTTGGGTTATGTTACTTTTGATCCGATAACTACAAGTTTGGACTACGGGGTTTTATGCGAATTGCGCCCGGTGTTTTTGTTCAAAATATTCGGGGTTGGGGTTGATTATTCATTTGTAGCTTATCAATACAAGAAATCCTTTGCGCCAAGCGGTTCAACCAATAAACCGCCCATTATTGGCGCTTTTACCGCTAATCCAACAAACGGATACAGGCCGTTAAACGTAAGGTTTACCTATGCCGTCAGCGATTCCGACGGGGACAATTTAAGCCGGGTCATAAAATACAGCGCGAACGACAGCTCCATTTTGTCGTCCAACTCCGGGTATTTGGACCATACATTCAATGCGACGGGCATTTACGATGTGGATTTTATTGTTTCGGACGGTAAAACCGGCGGCACGGTTTATTCCAATGTGGCAATAACGGTCAGCGACAGCTCAAGCAACAATCCCCCGTTATTGAATATGAGCGTTAATCCGCAGTACGGCAATGCGCCGTTAACGGCAAGCGTCGGCTATAATGTGTCGGACCCCGACGGCGATATGGCGGTTACGTATATAAGTTATGGCGAAGGGAAAACAGACACTTTAACCCAGCAAAGCGGCAGTAAAACCCATGTTTACAATAATACCGGGCAATACAAGGTTAAGATTACTTCCAGCGATGGGCGCGGCGGCATTGCGAGAGACAGCGTATTTGTGAATGTTTCGCAGTCTTCAAGTATTGCCATAGAATGGATCTCCATCCCGGCCGGGAACTTTAAAATGGGCAGCCTACCCGGAGATCCCTATGCGCAGACCGATGAACTGCCCCAGCATACGGTTTACCTTGACGCGTTTCAGATAAGCAAATACGAAATAACCAACGGCCAGTATAAGGTCTTTCTGGATGCCGGAGGCTATAGCAATTCCGCCTATTGGACTGCTGACGGCTGGAACTGGAGAACAACCAACAGCATCACCGAACCGTATTGGTGGTCAACCGGTAATTACAACAGCGGCACGGCCTTCCCCAATCACCCGGTGATGGGAGTAAGCTGGTATGAGGCTTATGCCTTTTGCAACTGGGCGGGCGGCAGCCTGCCCACCGAGGCCCAGTGGGAAAAGGCGGCCCGGGGCACGGACTCTACCAACTACTGGCCCTGGGGCAGCGCCTGGGATGCAAGCAAATGCAACAGTTATGAAAATGTATCTCCCGATACCTTTACCTATAGCTCCCCGGTGGGCTTCTTTAGCGCCGGGCAAAGCCCTTACGGTGTTTATGACATGGCTGGAAATGTTTTGGAGTGGGTGAACGACTGGTATCAAAGCGACTACTACAGCGTCAGCCCGGCCAGCAACCCCACCGGGCCAACCACGGGAACTTATCGCGTGCTTCGCGGCGGCAGCTTCTACGTCAGCGACGGCAATTGCCGCGTTGCCTACCGGACCGTCTACGCCCCGGACAACAGGTACCTCAGCATAGGGTTCCGGCTCGTTCGGTAATCTAAATAGCGATTTCTGTGTGCTGAAATATTGTATTCTGTAAGCATGAGGTTTCGCATAGCGGAACCTCATGCCGTAAAAATTTATGAAAACCCACAACCACCTTTACCGGAATGCGCTTGTAAACCCCGCCCCAGCAAGAGCGCAGGCAAAAATATTATGCCCAATGAATCCCTAGCCCAGGCATTAATGCCTGGGCTATTGGTTTTTTATTGCTAAAATCATATGATACGTGTATAATTGACAAAGTAAAACCCCCCACTTACAAAAATATTTTCATTAAAAGGAAATAATAAATGTCCGAACATTTTGAACAAGTCCCTGAGCGGGCCGAGCGGCTTCACAAACTGGAAGAACTCCGCAAGCTGGGGATCAACCCCTATCCCGCCAAATACCAGGCCACCCATACCGCCGCCCAGATACTAAAGGACGCCGAGCGGTTCATCGCCTCCCAGGAAGCGGTGGATATCGCCGGGCGGATCACCGCGGTGCGGGGGCATGGCAAGGCCTCGTTTTTCCAACTGGCCGATCCCAGCGGCAAGATCCAGTGCTACGCCAAGTTAGACATCGTGGGGGCCGAGGCTTACCAGGCCTTCAAGCTGTACGACATCGGGGATTTCGTCGGTGTCCAGGGCCCGGTGTTCAAGACCCACACCGGCGAATACACCGTCCAGGCCCGGAAGCTGACCCTGCTTTCTAAATCGCTGCTGCCCCTGCCGGAAAAATACCACGGCCTGCAAAACGTAGATACCCGCTTCCGCAAACGTTACCTGGACTTGATCGCCAACCCCGAGGTCAAGGAACTTTTTGTCAAAAGGACAAAGTTCGTCAAATCCCTGCGGGATTTCCTTGACTCCAGGGGCTTCATGGAAGTGGAGACCCCGGTGATGGAGCTGGTTCCCGGCGGAGCCGACGCCCAGCCCTTCATCACCCATCACAATACTTTGGACCTTGACCTTTTCCTGCGGATCTCGTTGGAGCTGCACCTTAAGCGCCTGATAGTGGGCGGCTACGAAAAGGTCTACGAGATCGGGCGGGTGTTCCGCAACGAGGGTATGAGTGCCCAGCATCTGCAGGAGTTTACTTTAATGGAGTTCTACCGGGCCTATGTGGATTATCTGCAGCTGATGGACTTCACCGAGGAGATGTACTGCTACATTATACAAGAGACCTTCGGGACGCTGGAGATAATGTACCAGGAACAGATATTGAATTTCAAGCCGCCCTGGCCCCGATATGATTACCGTCAATTATTGATAGACCAGGCCGGGATAGACCTGGACCAGCATTCCACCGCCGAATCGCTGGAGCCGGAACTGGAACGGCACAGCATCAAGCCCGACCCCAAGCTGGGCCGGGGCCGGCTGATAGACCAGCTCTACAAAAAACTAATCCGGCCCGGTCTGGTTCAGCCATGTTTCCTGATAGACCATCCCCTGGACATCTCGCCCCTGGCCAAGAAACATGCCGACCGGCCCAATTACACCCAGCGCTTCCAGCCGCTGTTCGCCGGGGCCGAGATCGGCAACGGCTTCTCAGAACTCAACGATCCTTTGGACCAGCGTCAGCGTTTTGAGGAGCAGGCCAAACTCAGGGAAAAGGGCGACGCCGAGGCCCAGATGTACGACGCCGACTTCGTGGAGGCTTTGGAGCACGGCATGCCGCCCTGCGGGGGATTCGGAGTGGGCATCGACAGGTTCTTTGCCATCCTCAGCAACTCGGAGACGGTGCGCGAGGTGGTGTTCTTCCCGACTATGAAGCCGGAGTAACTCAAACAATTAACAATTCACGGTTTACAATTTACAGTTTGTAGACGGGTTCTATTGTGGAAGACCTTAAGATTATCATCAGCGATCGTATTCTGTTGCGTCAGGTTTGCGTAGAAGATGCGCCTTTGATCGTTCAATGGAAATCAGATCCGCTGGTTAAAACGATGGCCTTGGGCCCTTCGACGCAGGTTAATGTTGAGGGACAGAGGCGGGATATCGAACGTGCCGTATTGTCTGAAGATCAGATCTACTGCATCATCTGTATAAAGAAAGATAAACAACCAATAGGTTAGTTATATCAGGGTTGATCTAACGGATGATGAACGAAAAATAGCATGGTTACGATTTGCATTGGGGACACAACGGGGGCAGGAGTTACATGAAAGAAAGCCTGGTCGCATTTATTTCACACTTGTTTGCAAACGGCCTATTGAGAATAGATGCGGAGGTCTACCAGTCAAATATACGCAGCCAGGGTTTAATGGGGAAAATAGGTTTTTCCGTGGAGGGCCGGAAAAGGGAAGCGCACTTTAACGGGCAGAACTATGAGGAGATCATGGTATATGGCATTTTGAAAAAAGAATGGCCGGGGCATTAAATCCCAAAATGCAAATTGTTAATTGTAAATTGTAAACTGACAGATGTCCTACGAACTTTTCATAGCCAAAAGATATTTTAAGGCCAAACGGCGCACCGGGTTCATCTCGGTAATGAGCGTGCTGTCCTTTGCCGGGGTGACGGTGGGCGTGGCCGCCCTGCTGACGGTGCTTTCGGTGATGAACGGGGCCCAGACCGAGCTGCGCAACAAGATCCTGGGAACCACCGCTCACCTGATAATCCTGAAATACCAGAACCAGCCCATCGCCGAATACAAGGAGCTGTTGCCCAAGATCAACGCCCTGTCCGAAGTGATAGGCAGTTCGCCCTTCATCTACACCAAGTGCATGGTGGCCAAGGGCTCTAAAGTGGACGGGCTGGTGCTGCGGGGGGTGGACCCGGAGCTGGAGCACGGCGTTACCGATGTCTCCAGGAACATGGTGGCCGGGAAACTGAAGTTCGACACCCTGTCCTCGGGCCTGCCGGGGATCATATTGGGGCTGGACCTGGCCGACCGGCTGGGGGCCTATCTGGGCGATACCCTGACAGTAACTTCGTCCCAGTCAATGAAGGCCACGCCCTTGGGGCTGATTCCCAAGACCAGGCGCTTCCTGCTGACCGGAATCTTCGACACCGGGATGTACGAGTACAACTCCACTCTGGGATACATCGGCCTGGCCCAGGCTCAGGATTTTCTGGAGACGGGCCCGGCGGTCACCGGCATCGAGGTCAAGATCAAAGATATCTATCAGGCCCCGGAGACCGGCAAGAAGATCACCGTCCTGCTTGGCCCCCAGTATAGATATAACGACTGGATCCACCTGAACTGGAGTCTGTTCTCGGCCCTGAAGCTGGAGAAGACGGCTATGTTCCTGATCCTGGCCCTGATCATCATAGTGGCGGCCCTGAACATAATCAGCAGCCTGATCATGACGGTGATCGAGAAAACCCGGGAGATCGGAATCCTTAAATCAATGGGGGCCACCTCAAAAAGCATCATGAAGATATTCGTTTTTCAGGGCCTGCTGGTGGGAGGGATCGGTACGGTTTTAGGGATGGGGCTGGGATACGCGCTGTGCCTGCTTTTGGCCAGATACCAGTTTGTGAACCTGCCGGCCGACGTTTATTTCATCAACAAACTGCCGGTGCAGATGCAGGCCGGGGACTTTGTTCTGGTCTCGGTTGCCACCATACTGATAACTTTCCTGGCGGCCCTCTATCCGGCTTACAAGGCTTCGCGCCTGGACCCAATAGAAGCAATAAGATACGAATGAGATGCGAAATATGAAATCAAAAGGCAGAAAACAAATGTTAAGAGGAAACCCTTCGATCCGATGTGGCGGACGCAGGGCAAGAATGCAAAAATCCAAATTCCAACTAATTCTACTGGCAATACTTTTCACCGTGCTGTTATTCCCGGTCCAGGCTTGCGCCGCGCTGAACCAGGAATACCTGCTGGGAGAGAAGATCAACCGGGCCAAGCTAATAGTTTACGGCACGGTCAGGCAGATCCGGCCGATAGCAGCCAGGGTCAAAGCCAAGAGCAGGGACAGCGTGATCACCGGCGATTATCTCTACCAGGTGGAATACGAGCGGTCCATCAAAGGGCCTTTGAATGCCAAGGCCAAGGACCGGGCCATTTACATCCTGCAGACCGACGAATACAAAAGCGACAAGCGCATTCTACTTGATGGCCAAAAGGCGTTGTTATTCTTGTCTCCCGGCACTGCCTCCTCAAGCTATCTGTCCAAGAACAAGATCAACCCCAAAAGCTGTTACAGCCTTTTCGCCGGGAAACAGGGTGTAACGGTCTTGCCCGATTCCGTTTTGTCTGCTTATGTCAGGGCCATCGCAGGATACATGGA
This sequence comes from candidate division TA06 bacterium, assembly GCA_016208585.1. NCBI lineage: Bacteria > candidate division TA06 bacterium. The sequence goes on from JACQXR010000140.1 coordinate 8,306, forward strand.
CGCCCAAAAGGCCAAGCCCAAACAGCGCCCGGCCAAATGGACGGCCCTGTTGGAGCAGGGCCCGGACGGGATCCGGGAGAGCGCCCTATCCGAACTTCTTGGCTCGGTTTATTATCCGGCGGAGCCGGTACTGATCAAAACCTTGGGAGATTCCAACCTTTCCTCGCTGGCTGCCCTGAATCTTATCAACTATTCCCCGGATTCCCTGGCCCTGCATTTGGACAGCCTGATAATCCACAAAAAATCCAAGGCCCGGATAGTGAAGATCAACCTTCTCAAGGTCATCGCACCTATTCGCCAGGAGCAGGTGTTCAAGCATCTTTTGAAATCGCTGAAGGACGACGATTTCGAGATCCGGGCCTGCGCCGCCCGGGGGTTGGACGGCTGGAACGACAAGAAGGCGGTGAAGTCGCTGAAGAAAGCCCTGGAGGACAAGGACGATTACGTGCGCCTGGCGGCCTGTGATGCCCTGGTAAAGCAGGGGTTCAAGATAGAGAAGAAAGAGGGCGGGGCATATAAGATAACCGGGGAGCCAGGGAAATGACCTCTCCCTGGACAGGACATAACTTCGTAACAAAAAACCATAATATAAATGTTATTGGAACCCATGCCAAACAACAAAGACAAAATGATCCGGAACATAGCCATCATTGCCCACGTGGATCACGGCAAGACCACCCTGGTGGATGCCCTGCTCCGGCAGAGCGGCACCTTCCGCGACAATGAGGAAGTGCCGGAGCTGGCCATGGACTCCAATCCCCTGGAACGGGAGCGGGGGATCACCATCTTCTCCAAGAACGCCTCCATCCATTACCGGGGCTACAAGATCAACCTGGTGGACACGCCGGGCCACGCCGATTTCGGCTCCGAAGTGGAGCGGGTACTTTCCATGGTGGACGGGGTCCTGCTGCTGGTGGACGCGGTCGACGGCCCCATGCCCCAGACCCGTTTCGTGCTTTCAAAGTCGCTGAAGCTGAATTTGAAACCCATCGTGGTGATCAACAAGATCGACCGGACCGAGGCCCGTCCCCACTGGGCTTTGGACCAGATCTTCGATCTTTTCGTTTCCCTGGACGCCAGCGACGAGCAGCTGGACTTTCCGGTGGTCTATTCCTCGGGCAAGAACGGCACCGCCGCCACGGACCTGAAGCAGCCGCAGAAGAACATCCTGCCGCTGTTAGACGCCATAGTGGACAAGGTTCCGGCGCCCCAGGGCAACCCCAACGAGCCGTTCCAGATGCTGGTGACCTCCATCGATTGCAATGATTACGTGGGCCGGATGGCCATCGGCCGCATCCTCCACGGCTCCATCAAAGTGGCGGGGAAGGCGTCCCGGATCAAGCGCGGCGGCGCTATCGAGACCGGGAAGATCACCAGGCTCTATGGCTTTGAGGGCCTGAAGCGGATAGAGATCCAAGAGGCCGGCTCCGGCGACATCGTGGCCCTGGCGGGTTTTGAGGACGTGGACATCGGCGAGACCATCGCCGATCCCGAGAACCCGGAGGCCCTGCACTACGTGGACATCGACCTGCCCACCATCGCCATGCTGTTCTCGGTCAATACCAGTCCCTTTGCGGGATTGGAGGGGCAGTACGTGACCTCGCGCCAGTTAAGGGACCGGCTGTACCGGGAGCTGAAATCCAACGTGGGGCTTAGGGTGGAAGACACCGGCTCCCCCGACTCGCTGAAGGTTTCGGGCCGGGGCGAACTGCATCTTTCCATTCTGATCGAGACCATGCGGCGCGAAGGCTACGAGCTGGCGGTCTCCCGGCCCGAGGTGATCATGCGGGACATCGCAGGAAAGCTGTGCGAGCCTTTTGAGTACCTGGTGATAGACGTGGACGACGCTTACGTGGGCCCGGTGATGGAGCGGCTGGGCGGCCGCAAGGCCGAGATGCAGAACATGAAGGCCGACGGCAAAGGCCGCACCCGGCTGGAATACATCATCCCGGCCCGGGGGCTGATAGGCTTCCGGGGCCAGTTTTTAACCGACACCCGGGGCACCGGGATCATGCATCACAACTTCGAAGGTTACCAGCCCTGCAAGGGCGAGATCAGCATCGCCCAGAACGGGGCGCTGGTGGCCATGGAGACCGGAGTGGCCGCCTCCTATTCGCTGGACAGCATCCAGGAGCGGGGGATCATGTTCGCCGGCCCGGGGGATAAAATATACGAAGGGATGATCGTGGGCGAAAGGCCCAAGGAGAACGACCTGGTGGTCAACCTCTGCAAGACCAAAAGGCTGACCAATATCCGCAACTCCAACGCCGAGGAGGCGATCCGGCTTTCCCCGCCCAAGATCATGACATTGGAAGAAGCGCTGGAGTTCATCGCCGATGACGAGTTAGTGGAGGTGACCCCGAAAGCGATCAGATTGAGGAAGAAGATATTGTCGGATATAGACCGGCGGAGGGCCAGAAGGGTAAGGCCGGAGGAAGCGGAGTGATGAAAGGTTCCCATAAGAGCCAAGACACGGCAGCCTACTGTGCCGGATCGGCTAAAAGGACAGGAATGATACTTCCTGGACAGTTTGCTGTGTTCCGGCAATAAATTGCGGCAGCGCAAATAAAAACACGCGTATTTAGAGCTTATCCTCAAATAACAATTTGGGCATAAACGGCTGCAAAACCGCCATACTGCGTCACGCTCATTCACCGTATCGCTGTGGATACGCTTCACTCGCGTTCCTTGTCTGGCATGGTTCGACAGGCTCACCACATGCGTCTGGCATGGTTCGACAGGCTCACCACATGCCTTTTCGCTCGTTTACGCTGACCCAAAGCTTATTTACGGATAAACTCTTAATGTCGGCCAAGAAGTAGAACTTTAAACCGGGGACGGTCAACGGACAGCCGGCGGAGAGGCCGTTCACCATCCCGTATTCGTTCCGGTAATATTATTGTAGGGGCAATTCATGAATTGCTCTTACAGAATTGCCCCTGCCCATATAAAAGACGCCTTCGTAATTGAAGGCGTCTTTTTCATTATGCCGGGGAATTATTTATTGGGATTACTGCCGTGCTTGGTCAGGGGTATCCCTTTTGGGCAGAGCGGACAATCGGCCGGATCAAATGTCTCCACCTTTTCGCCGTAAATCCCCAGGAACGGAACGCCGAAATCCGGGGCCTGGAAACTGCGGTCGATGAGCACCGCCACGCCCATCAGCTGGGCCCTGGCCCGTTTCACGGCCTCGATGGTCTTGATCACCGAGCCGCCGGTGGTCATTACATCATCCACCACCAAAACCTTTTCGTCCGGGGCCAGAGACATTCCCCGCAAAAGACCGCGTCCTTCGGACGTTCGCTCGGCGTAAATAGCCTTTTTGCCCATCTGGCGGGCCACTTCAAAGGCGATGATTATGCCGCCGGTGGTGGGGCCCACTATGGTCTGGATATCGGCGGCCTTAAATTGTTCGGCGATCATCCCGCAAAAAGCCTGGCTGTCTTTAGGATACTGCAGGATGCGGAACTTTTCAAAATAAAATTGGCTGTGGTGCCCCGAGGTCAGCAAAAAGTGGCCGTCCAGCAGCACCTGACGTTTGATCAGAATGTCTTTGATCTCCTGCTTATTTAAGGGCATCTTGGATCTCCTTTTGGATGTTTTGGGCGGCGGCGGTTCTATCCTTAGCGCCGGTGATGGGCCGGCCCACCACCAGATAATCGGCCCCCAGGGCAATGGCCTGGCCGGGGGTCAAAATGCGCTTCTGGTCTCCGGCCTCGGTATCCAGTGGCCTGATCCCCGGGGTCAGGATCACAAAATCCTCCTGAAAATCATTTCTCAGCAGTTCAATTTCCTGGGGCGAGGCCACCACGCCGTCCAGTCCGGCGCTTTTGGTAAGCCTGGCCAGGTGTAGCACCTGCTCCGGGATGCCGTGGCCAGGCGCGCCCAGCACATCGCTGAAGGTGGCTTCGTCAAAACTGGTCAAAACGGTCACCCCCAGTATGATGGGCTTGGTTTTTTTAAGCCGGGCTCCGGCTTCAATGGCTGCGTTGGCCGCTTCTTCCATCATCTCAAATCCCCCCATGGAGTGAAGGTTGAACATGTCAACCCCCAGTTCCACCGCGGCGATGGCGGCCTTGGCCACGGTGTTGGGGATGTCGTGGAACTTCAGGTCCAGAAATATCTTTCCGCCCTGCGATTTTATCAGTTCCACAATTTTGGGCCCGCAGGCGGTAAAGAGCTGGCTGCCCACTTTGAAATATTTGACCGGGCCGGAAATATCTCTGATCAGTTTCTCGGCTTCGGAGTAGGAAGGAAGATCCAGGGCCACTATCAGCCTTTCGTTTGCTGGTATCTGCATCGCTCTCCTTGGTTCATTAATCTTGACTCGTTAATCGTTAATTAATCGGTATTTATTCGTTAATTGTAAACTGGGAATCGTTAATTGTTCAATGTTCATTGTTATTTGTCTGGTTGCTGAATGATCTCCAGCCGGACCGGTTCCACTCCGTCTATTCCGATCTTTTTGGCTGCGCCTTGTGACAAGTCTATTATCCTGCCCTCCACGAAGGGCCCCCGGTCGTTGATCCTGACCGTCACGCTCTGCTCGTTCTTTAAATTGGTTACTTTGACCGTGGTGCCGAAGGGAAGGGTGCGGTGGGCGGCGGTCATGGCCTGCATGTCAAAAATTTCGCCGTTGGCGGTCTTGCGTCCGTGGAATTCCTGGCCGTAATAGCTGGCTAGGCCCTGCTGGACTGCCAGCGGCCCTGGTTCGGTTTTGGCCGGGGGCTGCGCTTTCTGCTCCGCGGCAGTTTCTTTTAGGGGACTGTTGCTTACCGTCCCGCTCCTATAAATGGGGGCCGGGGTGCAGCCGAAAAATACGGCGGTGATCAACAATGCCCAAAGGATCTTTTTCATACCGCTAATTTCCCCGTAATCTGCGAAACTTCAGGGTATTTCTTTTTTAAACAATAGTCTTTAAGCCCATTCACGATCTCTTTAACTGTATTGGGATTGATGAAACCAGCGGTGCCGATCTGCACAGCCGCGGCCCCGGCCAGCATGAATTCCACCGCATCGCCGGCGGTCATTATCCCGCCCAGTCCGATCACCGGGATATTCACCGCCCGGCTGGTCTTGAACACGTTGTACAGGGCCACGGGCTTGATGGCCGGACCGGAAAGGCCGCCGGTGACGTTACCCAGCACGGGCTTCTGGCGTTCAATGTCGATGGCCATGCCGTAGAGGGTGTTGATCAGCGAAAGGGCGTCGGCTCCGGCCTGTTCCACTGCCCGGGCGATGGCCGCGATGTCCGACACATTGGGGCTGAGCTTGACGATCAGAGGCTTGGAGGTGGCTTTTTTCACCAGAGTGGTCAGTTTGACCGCCTGTATGGGATCCGCGCCAAAAGCCATCCCGCCCTGTTTGACGTTGGGGCAGGAAATATTCAACTCGATCGCGGAGATGCCCGGTTGTCCGTTGAGCATCCCGGCCAGTTCGGCATATTCCTCCATGGTATTGCCGGCGATGTTGACGATCACCAGCGGGTGGTGGCTCAGCAGCTCGGGCAGTTTTTCCTCCAGAAATCTATGAACTCCCACGTTGGCCAGGCCGATGGAATTGAGCATTCCCATGGGTGTCTCATAGATTCGGGGCGGCACATTTCCGGCCCGGGGCAGCAAGGTAACGGTCTTGGTGATTACCGCTCCGAAAAGGGCGGGGGAAACCAGGGGAAGGTATTCGGTGCCGTAGCCAAAGGCGCCGGAGGCGGCCAGCACCGGATTTTTCATTTTAATGCCGGCAATTTCAACCGAAAGGTCCACATTATTCTTGGTTCTGATATTTCTCATAATGTTGCTTCCTGTTCCCAGTCTATTTCCCGGCTATTGAATACCGGTCCCTGGCGGCAGACGGTTAAATACTCCTTTACCCCCTTGACCACGCAGCCCTGGCAGGCGCCCACCCCGCAGGCCATGAAAGCCTCCAGCGAGACCTGGCAGTCAATTTTGTTTTCCCGGCAGATCCGGGCCGTCTTTTTAAGCATCGGCCAGGGGCCGCAGGCATATACCACCGGCGTTCTGAATTTGTTAATGCGGCTGAGAAAAGCGTCGGTGACGAAGCCCTTGTATCCGCAGCTGCCGTCGTCGGTGGCAATGACCTTGCCGGGAACGGCGCAGGGCAGTAGGTCCTTTTTGCCGGAGCAGCCGTAAAAAAGTCTGGCATTCAGTTTCATGGTCTTCAGGCGGTCGGCCAGAAATTGCATCGGGGCCAGGCCTATGCCCCCGGCCAGGATCAGGTGGTCGCTGTATTTTTTATCGATCTCAAAACCGTTCCCCAACGGCCCCATCACATCAAGTTCCGCTCCCTGGGGCAGGGAAGAAAGGATGGAGGTGCCCCGGCCCGCCACCCGGTACATGATGAATATATTTTTTCCTTTGATCCGGTTGATGCTGAATGGCCGCCGCAGCAACAGGGGCCAGGGGCCGGAAGGTTTAAGATGGACGAACTGTCCGGGCCGGGCTTTGGCTGCCAGGTAGTCCGAGCGAAAGGACAGCAGAAAAACATCGGGGGCAATTTTTTGGTGGGAGACGATATTTACTTTTTGTTCTAACATCAGTCTATCCGTATTCGGTTATCATCGTCCGACGGCCCCGGAATGGCCGGCGCCGGTGGATTTTGGGGCCCGGGCTCTGACTGCAATTCAGCCGGCGGCGCCAAGGAATCCGGCTGGGCCGGAACAGCCCTGGGTTTTAGCCTGAACTCTATGGCCGGCTCGCTGTCGCTGACCGCCAGGTCGGGAGGCAATTCCATCTCCATCCGGGCGGCGTTGGCGTAACGGGTAAAGGGATACTTTTCCACCAACTGCAGGCGATATGTTCTGACCAAGGCAGTATCCCGCTGATATTTGTCCAAGATCCAGGCCGCGACGTAAAGGGATTTGGCGGCAATGGGCATAGAGGGGTAGTCGGATGCCAGCTTCAGGTAAACTGAAACGGCCGAATCCGGCTGACCCAGCCCGAACAAATAGTGCTCGGCCATCAAAAACAGCAGCTGGGCATTCTGCTCGGCCGCTGCGGAGTCAAGCTGCCGGCGGTATCCGCCCAGCAGCGAGATATTCTCCATTTTTTTCAGGGCCAAAGTACGGATATCGCCAAAGGCCGGGTAATCGAAATCGTTGTTTTTCCCCTGGCTGGACAGGGTGTACAAGGCCTTGGCGCTGTCCAGATTTTGAGCGGCTTCCTGCAGTTCTCCCATCCGGCAATAGGCCACTGATGCCGCCAAGCTTTGGGGGTGCTTCTGTGCCAGCTGGGCATACAGCTTGCCGGCCGCTGGGGCGTCGGTTGACCGGGCTTGCAGTTGGCAGATCAAAAGATCCAGCAGGGCCGCCTGGGATGTGCCAGCCAGGGTCTTATTCAGCAGCGACCGGTATACCCCCAGGGCCTTTTCCGGCTGGCCCGTGTTCTGATAGCTTTGGGCCAAGAGCATTTTTACCTGATAACCTGCCTTTTGGGGTAGGCGGTTACCGGCCAGGATTTCCAGCTCCAGCACGGCCTGACGGTGCTGTCCCATGGCGATCAGACACTGGGCATATTTTAAGCGGGCCTCGACCGTAAATTCATTTTTGGGATGGTTGAACAGAAATCTCTGCCAGAGGATGGCCGCCTGGGGATAGTCGCCCGAGGCTTGGGCGATCTCGGCCTCCAGAAAAGAAATCCGCCGGATGATCTGCTGATCGGGCCTGGCCCTAAGAAACTGGATGTCCGTCAGGGCCGCGGGATAATCGCCAGTCTTGTAATTCAACACCGCTGAATTCAGCCGGGCCAGCGGGGCATATTTGCCTGATCCGTAAAATTGCCAGACCTCCTGATATTTGCGCAGGGCTTTTTCGTTCTGTCCAATAAAAAAAAAGCAGTTGCCCATGTAATAAAAGCTGGGCGCCACCCAGCGGCTGGAGGGATAACTGGCGGCCACCCCGGCGAACTTTTCAGCGGCCTGCTGCAGGGCGGCGGCCTGAGCCCCGGCGGCTAAAAGGGTGTCGGGGAAGCCTTGGCGGCCGCGGGTCCCGAAGTCATATAACTTTTTGGCGTTGTAGTAGCTATTGAAATAAGCGCAGCCGCCGGCTGCTGAGATCAGCAGGGCCGCCGTCAGGTACCGGGATATCCGCCGGAAAATATTTTTCATATCGCTATTCATATCCCTCCGCCTAAAGCAACAGGTCAGATGAATCTGACCCGTTGTTTAATTTTTATTAATTTTTAATACCCCGCCCGCTTGCGGCGGGGTTACCGAATCCGAATGACGAATAAAGAAGAGTTCGGGCAGACATCTCATTGAGTCTACAAAAACAGACTATTGCTTTTTGAATGGTAACGTGCGAGGGAGCGGGGAGAAGATACCCCGCCCGCTTGCGGCGGAGTAATTCATTGCGGCGGATTAGGAAGTCGGCCTTTAAAAGGAGGTTAATTTTTTGCTCGGCCGAAATCTTAAAAGGATCGACTTTCACTGGAGTCCGATAACTGCCCTTTTGGGGCTTCAAATGCGAAAGCTCAATTTTTTCCACTCCGGTCAGGTTGCTGGCCTTGGCTATTTTGACGGTGTCCTTGACCACTTTTCTGATCTCGTTAGTCACCAGCCGGGAGCTGGCGGCAAAGCTCCAGGCCCCGTTGACCAGGACCCTTAAGCCGAACCCGGAGTCGGAGCTCTTAGTGACCGCCTCCACGCTGCCGTTCTTGGTGGAGATGTTCTCGCTGGCCTGCCCGGTCACCCGGACATCGGCATAATCCACTCCTTTGGCCGGAAGGACCGCCAGGACTTTCCGGACAAAGGTCTTCATGTAATAATAATTCTCCCGGAATTGTTTGGTGGATTTCCAAATGTTCAGTATAGCATAACCGGTTTAATTTATCAAGATTATTTGGATGCTGAAAGCGATATTTTTAATCCCCTCCGAATTCAGATTTCAAGGATAAACTGGAAGAGCTGGAGCGGGGTTAACACTTTTTTGAAGTACTAAATTTTACTAAATTTTATCCCTTGCAAAATAAAAGCAATTCTGTTAGAATACTTTTTTGGGTTTCCTTTGAAAAGAAGTAAAAGTATTTGCCACTAAGACAATGGATCATCCAAGCCCAAACAGGAAACCGCCGACACGGTGGTGGTCAAGAATCTACGCGAGGAACAGCGGATCATCGAAGGCATCGGCGATGTCTTCGGCGCCCTATACGATGACCTGGGGTTTGGCCATATCCTCGGTTCCCGCCGTGCCGATGCCAAGTGGAACGGCATCTTGAAGAGCTGCGTCCTGGCCCGACTGGCCAACCCGGCCAGCAAACTGCGCACCGCCTCGATGCTGGAGCAGGGTTACGACATCACCATACCGGTGGAGCAAATCTACCGAATGATGGATCGGGTGGCCCCGCGGGAAGACGCCATCAAGCGGCAGGTTGGCCAGACC
>JACQXR010000141.1 GCA_016208585.1 candidate division TA06 bacterium
CCCAAACTCCTGGCTAAAGCAATGGAGGCAACGTTATCTGATTTCACGTAATATATCGGAAGTATATCATGCTCAAAACACCATTTTACCGCAGCAGAAACCACCATTTTGCCGTATCCCCTTTTCCGATGCTTCGCGTCGGTATACACCGCAATATTCCCGGCTCCGCATTCTATCGGCTCCACCGCAGCCCGGCTCAGAATCTGCCCTTTGCTAACTAACCCAAAGCATCGGCCTTCTTTGATGTATTTTATATTTTGTTCCCAAAAATGGTCTTGGTATTTTTTGCCTCTTTGGAATAACGGTCTCTTGCTTAATATCGTCTTTTTATCAGCCAAACCCAACGCCCGAACGGTCTGATCGCAGTTTTTTATTTTTACAAAGTCCTTCTGATCGACAGTCATCCGAATGTAATGATCGATTTGGTAAAGTTTGAACTGGTCATAAATAAAATCATCTATTGTTTTAAACCACACGTCCGGGGCCAGCTTTTTTAGGGAAAGGGCCACGGCCATCCTGCGGACTTTTCCTAACAGATCGGTAGAGGCTGATATTACCACTTGCTGCCGGTTCAAGAAGGACAGGAGTAGCGGTTTACGCTGGGTTTCTAATTTGTCCCTTACCGAAGAATGACAAACGATCAGATTCCCTGTTTGTTTCGAATTGTAGCCCAAATACTGGGCATAATGTTCTTGGTATGATAACATGATCTACCCCAGAACAAAAATCCTGCAATACCAGTAAACAAAGGGCAGGGCGAACATCATGCTGTCGAAACGATCCAGCACGCCGCCGTGTCCCGGCAATAGATTACCGGAATCCTTCACCCCGGCGTCGCGTTTGAACAGCGATTCGAAAAGGTCACCCAAAGTGCCGAAGAACGCCACCCCCAGCCCGATTATCAGCGCCTGCCAGAGACCCAGTTCCTTTACCCAGTATAGCGATAATAGGACAGAGGCCGTCACAGTAAACAGCGCGCCGCCCAGCAGCCCTTCTATGGATTTCTGGGGGCTTATTTTGGGGGCCAACGGCCTTTTGCCCCAGATTAGACCGGTGAAATAGGCCCCGGTGTCCCCGGCCCAGACCAGGGCCATGGCCAGGGTCAATAGTTTGAATCCCGGCGCCTGCCCGTAATTACGCAGTAAAATCATGTGCCCCAGCAGGCCAGGCACATAAATTATCCCGAATATGGTGGCAGCTAATCCAGCAAGGGAGTTTTCGATCCGGGCCTTGATTGCAGTCCAGCCTAACAATAAAAGCAGCCACCCAACCGTCAATCCGGCCATTAAATCAGAGACGAGAGAAAAGGATAGCAAGAGTAATATCCCGCCCAAAAGCCCCCACCATTTCAATGGGGCATATCCCTTGACGCTTGCCAATCCGTAATATTCCAAAAGCCCCAACAGCGATATCAGCAAAACCAAAGCCCAAAGCCACCAGCCGCCCAAGTATACCGCTGCCAGCATCAGGGGAATTCCTAAAAAGGCCACTAATACCCTGGGGCCAAGTTTGGAAAAAGAATCCTTTATGTTTCGACCGGCAGGACGGAATTCCTGTTTGTTTGATTCTGTCATTTTGTGCCTTTGATCTGCGTTGCGAAAATCAGTAATAAACTAAGATGATAATATTTTAAGCCCTGCTTGTCAAGCAAATAAATTGCGGGCCGGAGTTTTCATCCGGCCCGCTTTATGATCAAAGACCCATGCCTTGATCCAAGTTTTGTAAATACTACTGAGCCTGCTCGGCCCCTGGGGCTTCCTTAGGTTCCTCTTTAAAGTATGGCTTGATCTCTTCGGCCTCCTGGGACGAAAGCAGAGCCTTCTGGGACAGGGCGATCCGGCGGTTGTTGACGTCGATCTCGAGGATCTTGAGGTCCATTTCCTCGCCGCCTTTGAAGGTCTCTTCCAGCTTGGTCTCGTCCACCTTGTCTAATTCAGAGACCGGCACGAATCCTTCAAAGCCATTGTCCATGTCCACCAACAGGCCGCGTTCCAGGGGACGGTTGACCTTGCAGTGCACTATCTGGCCCAGAGTGAAATGCTGGTTGACCGTGTTCCAGGGATCCTCCTCCAGCTGTTTTATTCCCAGGGAGATTCGGTGGTTCTCCTTGTCGATGTTGGTGACCACCACGTTGACGTCATCGCCCTTTTTGACCACATCGCCGGGATGCTTGATGCGCTTGGTCCAAGAGATGTCCGAGATGTGGATCAGGCCGTCGATGCTGTCTTCCAGTTCTACGAAGATGCCGAAATTGGTGATGTTGCGGACCTTGCCCACCGCCTTGGCTCCGATGGGATATTTGGCTTCGATGCTGGACCAGGGATCCGGCCCCAGCTGACGAAGCCCTAACGATATCTTCTGCTCGGCCTTATCTATCTTCAGCACCATCGCTTCCACTTCGTCCCCGATGGAGACTATCTTGGAGGGATGCTTCACCTGGCGGGTCCAGGACATCTCGGAGATGTGGATCAGGCCCTCCACCCCCTTCTCCAGCTCGATGAAGGCGCCGTAATCGGTGATGGATACTATCTTGCCCAGGAGCTTGGTCCCCACCGGAAATTTGGTCTCGATGCTCTCCCAGGGATGGGTGGTCAGTTGCTTTAAGCCCAGAGATACCCGGGATCTCTCGCGGTCGTATTCCAGGATCTTGACCTTTACCTTTTGCCCGATCTGAACCAGCTCCGAAGGATGGCTGATCCGGCCCCAGGACATATCGGTGATATGGAGCAGGCCGTCTAAGCCGCCCAGATCCACGAAAACGCCGAAATCGGTGATGTTTTTGGCGATGCCCTCCCGCACCTGGCCCTTGTCGATCTCGCCCAGGATGATGGCCCGCTGCTTGTCCCGGTCGGCGTCCAGCACCACCCGGCGCGAGACCACGATGTTCCGCTTCTTCTTGTTGATCTTGATGATCTTCAAGGGAATGGTCTGCCCCAGCAGGCTGTCAATGGTCTCCAGGGGACGGAGGCCGATCTGGGAGCCAGGCAAAAAGGCGTCCACGCCCAGCAGGTCTATGATCAGCCCCCCCTTGACCTTGCGCAGCACCTTGCCGTCCACGATGATCTCGCTGTCCAATGATTTTTGGACCTTGTCCCAGACCTTGATGAAATCGGCCTTCATCTTGGACAGCACTATCTGCCCGTCCTGGTCTTCCATCTGTTCCAGCAGCAGGTCCACCTTCTTCCCGATCTCGACGGCCGAGCGGTCCAGGAATTCCACCACCGGGACGACGCCCTCGGACTTGAAGCCGACATCCACGATCACCGAATCCCCGGAGATTCTAAGCACCGTACCGGTGACGATTTCGCCCTCCTCGAATTTTTTCTTATGAAAAAATTCGTCCAGCAGGCTTCGGAATTCGCCCGAACCCTCCTGCTCATCCTGCTCCAGCAGCTGATCCTGTGATAAAAGCTTCTCGCTTGGTTGTTTGGTTTTTGCCATGAGTTTGTGTTTAAAACTCCTTTCGGTATAAAATAGGCCGACCAATGCCAGCCTTATAAAACTAAAATCAGAAAACGAAAACGAAACCTTCCCGGAATCAATTTATATATCCCCGGTCCTGTCTTCTGTCTTCTGCTCTTGTTTTTTTGTTAGTCGATTCCCGATTCTGACTTCTGCCCTATGCCTTCGTTTTTTGTCCGTCAGTTCCCTGATCCGTTCCACCACTTTTTTGACCATGCTGTCGGGGGTGGATGCCCCGGCCGTTACCCCGGTCTTGGTGCAATTTTGGAACCATTTTGCATTCAACTCTCGCTCCGTTTCCACGTGATGGGCCGGCCGGCCCACCTTCCGGCACAATTCCAGCAGACGCGAAGTATTGGCCGAATTGCGTCCGCCCACTACAATCGTCACATCGGAATCGTTGGCCAGCCGCATGGTATCCTGCTGCCTTATCTGGGTGGCCTGGCAAATGGTATTGATGGCGTGAAGGTCCTCTGTCCGCCTGCTCAGTGCGGAAACGGCGCTGATGAAAGCATCGGCCGAAAGCGTGGTCTGGGCCAGCACCCCCAGCTTTTTCTGGACCTTGAAATTGTTTTGGTTGTACACCACCGAGTTCTTTCCGGCGTAACCCTTGAGGGCTATCACTTCCGGATGCTCGGCCTCGCCCACTATCACCACTTGGCGTCCCTCCTCCTTCAGCAGGGCCGTGGCCTTTTGGGCTTTGGTCACGAAGGGGCAGGTGGCGTCCACGATCGTAATGCCTTTTTTCATGAGTCCGGCTATTACGCGGGGGTGCACGCCGTGCGAGCGGATGATGACTGTGCCGCTTTTGATCCGGGAAAGATCTTTGACCGCCTTGACCCCGCAGGCCTCCAGTTGGGCCACCACCTGGGGATTGTGGATGATGGGCCCCAGGGTATATACCGGTTTTTTCGACCTTTGGGCTATCTCGAACGCCATGTTCACCGCCCGCTTCACCCCGAAGCAGAACCCGGCGCTTTGGGCCACCTTTATCTTCATCAGGACACTTCCTTCAGACCGGCTATCCGTTCCATGATCAACCGGCTCAGGTCCACATATCCGCTTTTTTCGGACGGGAAAGATTCTATCTCGGCCACGGTGATCGGCCGGCCGAACCGGGCCGTCAGCTTGTGTTTCCTGCCCAGCAGTTCCCGCAAACCCATGTTTGTCCCCCGAATGAAACAGGGAACCACCGGGACCCCATTCTGCCTGACCAGAAAACCTATGCCCGGCTTGGGGTCTAAAAAATTTTCTGTTTTGCTTCGGGTGCCTTCGGGGAAGACCAGTACCGCCAGGCCCTGGTTCAGTTTTTCCTTAAGCAGCCTGATGGCCTGGGAATCCCAGCCGCCCCGCCTGATGGGAAAGGCGTTATGGCAGGTGATTAATGCCCTTAAGGGGGGAAAGCCGAACAGCTCTTTCTTAGCCATGAAGGCGGTCTCCCGGCGGATGCAGGACCCCACGAAGACTGTATCTATCAGGGCGATATGGTTGGAG
>JACQXR010000142.1 GCA_016208585.1 candidate division TA06 bacterium
CAAAAAACCGAAGTCAGAATTGGATGTGCCATTCTCAACCGCCTGGCTCAAATAGGTATGCCGGTGTCATATAAGGTTGCTGTCTAATCATCGATTTATCAGGGGATGCTGTATCTTTACAATCTTTGCGCAACAAAGCCAATTTGATCTGCATTTGGGCGGTAAGCTTGTCATCCTGGTAGGTCTGGTATTTGGGGTGCTGGTCCATGATCATCATGCCGGTATGGTACAGTGTCCGGTCTGCGGACAGGGTGAACCGCACCGCGTCATCCCACCAGTAATTTACGCCCGCCCCGATGTTGGAGGTCTGGTCGTATTTCAGGTCATCGGAAGTGCCGCCGAAGATGGTGGTGTCCGCAGAGGTGTTGGGGTCATAGGTGTCGGCCCGGAAAGCCAGGCTGATCTTGTCGCCCAGGTTCTGAACCAGCATCACGTATCCGCCCAGAACTTTCTTGCCGGTCTGGATGCCCTGAACGCCCTCGGCCAGCAAAGCTGTTCCTCCTATGGGCAGGAACTGGTAATAGGCTTCCAGCGAACCGCCCAGCCGGCCTTTGTAATAGTTGCCTGAGGTAGCCGAGTATTTTTCATTGCCGTCATAATAAGAGGCGGTCAGGGAGACCACTCCCAGGTCGGCCTTGGCCCGGGCGATGAAATCCTTGGGCTTGGTGGGATCGTTCCAGGTAAAGGTGCTGTTGTCGATGCCGTAGCCGTTGTAAACCCCCAGGTCCACTACCAGCGATGCCAGCGGTCCCATTTTAGTCAGCGGAGCGAACGACAATTTGACGCCGCGGTCGCGCTCGCCCTTGAACAATTTACCGGAGGCGGTGGAGCGTTCCGGCAGCTCCCGCACCGATGAGGACCTTTCGATCTCCACTCCGAACGGCCAGTTCATCTGGCCTACCGTCAGGTTGAAGCCCATCGGGGTCCAGGGTTCGCTAAGTTTGACCCAGGCTTCCTTGAGGGTGACGGTGTTCTTGGAGAAGTCGGGATAGATGCAGTATTGGGAGGTGGCTCCGGGCGTGTAGACGAATTTGATCCGGCCCCGGCGGACGTAGAACCAGCTGGAGTCGGCCCCTTTGTCTGCGGCGTTGGGCAGGGTATCTATCTTCACGTGTTTAATGTATTCAAACCTGTTCTGAATGTAGCCCGAAACCTTGAGCTTGCTAAAACCCAGAATGGAACCTTCGGCGGCCAGCATCCTTTCGTCCATGCCGACCAGCTTATCATGGGCAGCCGATACCTTCTCCTCAACTGCCCGTATCGGGGCCTGTTCCTGTTGGTTGATCTGATCCTTGGCGGCGCTCAGCTCCTGGCTAAGGATGTTCACTTGCGATGTCAGGACCTCCATCCTTAGCTGCAGATTTATTGCCGCGGTGTCGGGTTTCGCTGTTCTGGATCTCTGGGCAAATGCCGTTGGGCTGGCCATCGCTATCGCCAGACTGATTATGATTGCCTTTACCGTGTTCATCTTTGATCCTTTCTGTTTTTTATTTTTTTTTCGTTTTGTAATTATACTTTTTGGATGTTACAAGTGAATTATGATGAAGTTAAAAATATGTTAACTTACAACCGCTTGATCCAAGGCTCCGCCCTGAGAGCCGTATAGAGCCAGCTTACCCTTTAAGTGATCGCCGATGAAATCCAGCAGAGCCCGGACCTGGGATCCTGAGATCACTGCCTTGGTGGCTTTGTGGGTGATCGCGTTCCTCAACCAGGCGGCGCCCCGGCCGGGAAACACCGTATAAGCCTGTCCCAAAGCCTCTATGGTATGGGCATCTGAGCCGCCTACTCCGGCCAGCTTTGCCACCTTGTTGTTATAGGCCTTGGTGTACCGGTTGCTGAAGGTTTCAGTCAAGGCGCCGTTGGCCACCTCAATGGCGTCGAACTGCAGCCACTCCGCCAGCCGCCCCACCCCGCCGCAATTGAACAGCTTGAGCCAGAGCGAGAAGGGGTGCACCGCCACCGCCAATCCGCCCTGGCGGTGGATCTCGTCCACCGTGGCCCGGGCGGTCATCAGGGGTCTGATCCTTTCCTTGAGGAACAAGCCCACCACGTGCCCCTCCGAAGTTGTTATCTCTTCTCCCAAGATCACATCAATTTTCAGGCCCCACCGCTCCGCCAGTTCCCGGGCTTTTATGGCCCCTGCTATTTCATTGTGGTCGGTTACGGCTATGGTATCCAGCCCCAGTTCCCCGGCCCGGTGCAATACCTGCGCCGCGGTAGCGGAACCGTCGGAATGGTTGGTATGGATGTGAAGATCGGCTTTGCCCATTTGATTCCCTCCTATTTTGGACTCTGGCTTGGCGACCGGCATGATCTGGCCGGTTCCTGTCCCGATATATTCCTCAGAATCAGCAGTCCGGATAAAAACAACAGATAGAACAGGCCCACCAGCACCGGACCGTAACGGACCAGGAATGATCCATCGGTTTTCTTGTTTTGAGTCATAGCGTTCACGACCCAAATATAATGCCCCTGTGTTTATTGCCGATATTTACCGTGTTAATTTGCCGTGAAATGATTTGGCGGCATTTTAACTCCGCCTTAACATTGCCTTCACCTCTTTTTCACTTTACATTGGCCCCTTTTTTTATTATCATTATGTCAGGCGCTTTTTAAACATTTTACCGGGAGTATCCTATGGGCAAGCTTATCTATATAGTGGAGGACGAGAGGGACATTGCCGACCTAGTCGAGCATTATCTGAAGAAGGACGGTTTCAAGTCCGAGGCCATCTCCGACGGCCCAAAGGCCCTGGAGCGCATCCGCCGCCAGCCCCCGGATTTATTGGTGCTGGACCTGATGCTGCCCGGACTGGACGGCCTGGAGCTTTGCCGGATTCTGCGGGCCGAGCCGGCCACCAAAAGGCTGCCCATCATCATGCTGACCGCCAAGGCCGAGGAGACCGACAAGATCGTGGGCCTGGAGATGGGGGCCGACGACTACCTGACCAAGCCTTTCAGCCCCAAGGAGCTGATGGCCAGGATCCGAGCCATTTTCCGCCGCAACCTGCCGGTGGAAGAGGAAAAAGCGGTTCTGAATTACGGGAAAATAATCCTGGACGGACAGCGGCACGTGGTCAGCGTCAGCAAAAAAGAAGTGGAGCTGACCGCCAAGGAATTCGGCCTGCTGGAGTATCTGCTGAAACGCCCCGGCCGGGTGCTTTCCCGCGAACAGATCCTCAATTCCGTCTGGGGCCAGGACTACTACGGCGGCAATAGGACGGTGGACGTTCATATCCGGCATCTGCGGAAAAAGATTCCGCTGCTGGACGCCGCCATCCTGACCGTCAAATCTTTCGGCTACAAGCTTAAAGAGGAAGCATGAAACACCCCAGCCTGAAAATAAAACTGGCCACGGCCGGCTTGGTTTCCATACTTATAGTGCTGAGCGGGTTTTCCCTTTTCCTGTACTTAAGCGCCAGCCAGCACTTGTTGAGACTGGCCCTGGACGGGCTGCAGGGACAGGCCCAGCTGATCAGTTCCGAGATCTCCCAAAAACTGGCGGCTGATCCTAAAATCAACCTCGATTCTCTGGCCCAGGTCCAGTCCTTGGCGCTGGCAAAACGGGTGACCATCATCGACAGCCTGGGCCGGGCGCTGGGGGATTCGGAAGCGGATGCCTCCGGGCTGAAAGACATGGACAATCATCTGGGACGGCCGGAGATCGCCATGGCCAGGCAAACGGGCCTGGGCCATGCGCTAAGGCACAGCCAAACCCTGAAGAGGGAGACGCTCTATTTTGCCGCTCCTATCAGATCGGGAAAAACACTTTGGGGTTACTGCCGGATCGCCGGGCCCTGGGCAGGATTGATAAACTACCAAAAGCAGCTGCTGGCCGGGGCGATCACCGGACTGGCCCTTAGCGCGGCCCTGCTGTGGCTGCTGGTCAGCCTGGCCTGGCGCCCCGAGATCGAGGCCATCAAGGACATTGAGCTGGCCGCCCGCCGCCTTTATTCCGGGGACTTAAACGCCCGGGCGCCTTTGACCAAGGGCAGCCGGGAGACGGCTTTGGCGGCCCAGACCTTGAATCAATTGGCCCAGTCCTGGGAAGACACGATTACCGATCTGTCGGAACAAAAAAGCAATCTGGCCGCGGTGCTGGAGGGAATGGGCGAAGGGGTGATCACCCTGGACCAGCGCCAGACAATAAAAATGATAAACCCGGCGGCCTCCGAAATGTTCGGGCTGGACGCCGGGCAGACAACGGGCCGGCTGCTTTTAGAGGCCATTCGCAGCCCCATCATGGAACAGCTGATAAAAGAGGGCCGGGAATGGATAGAGTTGGAGCGGGAAAAGAAATATTACATCATCCGGATCGCCGCCATTACCGATCAGGGCGGCCCCAAGGGATGGGTGCTGGTGGCTTCGGACATCACCCGGCTAAAGATGCTGGAACGGGTCCGCCAGGATTTCGTGGCCAACGTTTCTCATGAGCTCAAGACCCCGCTCTCGGCCATCACCGGTTTTTCCGAAGCCCTGCTGGACGGCGCAATGGACGACCGGGATCAACTGGCGGATTTTTTGGGGCGCATTCATGCCCAGTCGTTGCGGATGAGCAAATTAGTGAAAGACCTGCTGGAACTTTCGGCCATTGAATCCGGGAATTACGCCATCAATAAGATTCCTTCGCCCGCCGGCCTTTTGCTGGAACGGGCGGTTGAAAATCTTAAAATGCAGATCGCCGAAAAGGGCCATTTGGTTCAAACCGATGACAAAACCGGCCAGACCCTGGTTCCAATGGATCCCGAAAAAATGGCCTCGGCCCTTGGCAACCTGCTGGATAACGCGGTCAAGTTCGCGCCCCCAAACAGCCGGATAGAACTGTCTGCCGAAATACGGAAGAAAGATCTGATCCTATCGGTCAGCGACAACGGTTCCGGCATCAGCCGGGAAAACCTGCCCCGTTTGTTCGAAAGGTTCTACCGGGTGGACCAGGCCCGTTCCCGCGACCTGGGGGGGACCGGACTGGGGCTGGCCATAGTCAAGCATATCGCCGAGTTTCATCAAGGCAGCGCCGGCGCCGAAAGCGTTTTGGAACAGGGCAGCAGGTTCTGGATAAAGATTCCGATAGCATGAACTTATGATCACAAAAAAGCCCCCCGCCTTCCTCCTTCGTCTGCCTTCCGCCTACGTTCATACTACGGCGGACAGGTTGGCAGACTATGGCGGACAAGTTGGCGGGGGGGTTTTTTGCCTTTTGGTCATCCCTTGGCTTTTCGCTGGGCCTCTATCTTTTGCCTGGTCCGTTCCAGATTCCTTTTGGCGTTGGCATGGCCGGGTTCGGCCGACAAAATCTTTTGCCATATTTTCAAGGCCCCCTGATAATCCCCGGAAGAAAACAGTTTGGAGCCATTCTTATATAATGCTTCTATTTCGGACGGGGAAAGCTTGGCCCCCATTGCCGCAGGCGTGACAACCCTGGCCCGGCCCGGAGCTGGTTTAATTTGGGCCGACGCTTTGGGCTGGGGTGGGGCCGGCGCGGCCGCGGCCACTTCCACCATGCTCTCGCCGCCGAAGACGATCTTTTTCACCTGGCGGACTTTTTTTGCCAGTAAGAATTCAAGTCCGTTGGTAAGCTCGCCCTGTCTGATGGAGACAGGCTTGGCCTGCCGGGTATTCAACTCCAGTTCCCCCGGCACCGAGGTGGAATCCACCTTTACTTCGTTCTTTCCCACCGGCACGTTGTAGAAACGGAAATTTCCCCCGCCGTTGGAGACCGCGCTTAAGTTGGCCGGCTGCATCAGCAGGGTCACTCCCGGGATCCCGTAATCGCCGTCATCAAAAACTCCGTTGCCGTTGACATCCACAAACACCCGCCCTTTGATGCCGCCCAGCGAAGTGACGGCAAAATTGACCACGTTGCCCCGCCAGCCTCCGGTGGCCACCGCCACTTCGTTTTTGCCCACCAGATTATAGTCGGCCGACAGGGTTACTAAATCCACCGCCACCTTGACTTGGCGGGCACGGATTCGGTCAAAGCTGTAGCTGCCCTGACGGTCGGTCATGGTCTCCTGTCCGTCGTTTAAGCTAAGTTTTATCCTGGACAAGCCCGGTTCGTCCTGATCCCTCCGGCCGTTGCGGTTGATATCGTTGAAAACCTGGCCCTCGATGCTGGTGCCTTCCAGCCCTATCCGGCGGGAGATCGAAAACCCGAAGGTGCTATTGTTGTAATCTTGACCGTCGTCCAGCTTTTTAAGCTTGCGGTTGTTGCGCCAATAGCCCTGGGCCGCAAAATTCCAAGGCAGGTTCATTTTGGTTTGCAGGGAATGCTGCCACAACAGCCGTTTCCTGCCGCCCTGGTTTTCAATTCCTGCTCCCGCATCCGCTCCCAGGGTCAGCCAGGAATAGAATCTTCCATCGGCGCCTAATTTCCCCCAGCCGGTACGGGAGCTGGTCCGGTTGAGCCGGTCAAAATAAGCCGTTTGTTCAAAATTGAGCCAGGCGCTCTGCCCGCCCCAGAATTTGGCGACCCGGCCGTCTATGTTCTGGGTAAGCAATTTCTGCAGATTTTGGGAAAGCTCCCGGTTATCGGACAGCCGGTAGCGCAGGGACCAGTCGTATTTGGGATAGCGCTTGGACAGTTGGGCTGCCTGGGAAACTGTGCGGTAGCGGTAATTGGCTTGATTTTGATAACTATTGTTCTGATCGCTCTGCCGGTATTCCAGATTTATCAGGGGCATTCGGGGCAGGTTCAGCGAGGCGCCCAGGCCTCTCTGCAGCGACTCGGAGCGGTAGCTTACGGCCGAGCCCACCGGGCGGCTTTGGTTGATGTTTCCGTTAAGGCTGACGAATTCCGCCGGCCGCCACCAGATCCCGGCCCAGGGCCCCTGCCGCCCCGCTGGACTGAAGGATTGATGGAAAGGATCGGAGTAATCGTAGCCGAAATTCATGGTCAGCGGCTTAAAGCGCAGATTGGCCCCGGTGGTCAGCGATACGCTTTGCTTGTTTGACAGGATGTTCTGAACCTGCCGCTCCCGGCCTGTCATTCCGAAGGAGATATCCCAGCCTATCCAGTTCCAGGGCTTGATCTCCAGGCCCAGCCCGCCCGAGTTCGTCTTGCGGGAAAGCGAATCTTCGGCCAGACTGCTTTGAAAATAAATAAAATACGGTTTAAGCGTCAGCCGGGATAAAACTTCATGCCTTAACGTCATTCCGCAGATCTGCCGGATGCCGGGTTTGATGAACTGGTCATAATAGTCGGGCTGCATTCCGCCAAAGGCCTTCAGTTCCCAGAGCCTGCCCTGCAGTCCAAAATTAAGCCCCCGGACCGAGCTATTGTTCAGCCCGCTGGTGTGGGGCAGGGACGGGACAAAATCGCCCAGATCCAGATTCAGCTTAAGGTTTTTTACGGGATACCGGGCGATGCCGGCATTGAAGGCGCGGAGATAGCCCCCCTGGAACGGAGTGTAGCCGAACTCCAAATCTGCTTTCAGGTCAAAGTTTCCCGCCGTCTTAAAAAGATTGAAATCCACTCCCTGGCGGCTGTCGTAATAGCGGTAATTGCCGTAAAAATTCTCCCGGGTCGTATTGGAATAGGTGATCAGCAGGCGGTCGTCGGCCAAACCGTCCGTTGCCCATAGAA
>JACQXR010000143.1 GCA_016208585.1 candidate division TA06 bacterium
CAGGTCAAAACCGTTTACATCGCCTTTGACGCGGACAAGGCCGGGCAAAGCGCTTTGCCCAAAGTAAAAGAACGGCTGAACGACGCCCATATCCGGGCTTACCCGGTAACCCTGCCTTATGTTAATAACCTAGATAACTGGCCAACAAATTTGAAGGAATTTGCAGATAATTCCGACTGGTGATATGAGACTGGTTAAATTATTCAGGTAAGAATTCTACAACGATAATTTAACCAGAAAGGAAGAAGGAGACCTCCACCGCAAATGTTGATCTCCTTCTTTAACAAAAATACAACTTATTTTTTATAACACATACCCGGATATCTGGGAATATCAAAAAGCTTTTCTTGAAGGACGTATCGATTTACATCGTTTCGTCGGAACCCAATGTCCGCTTTGCGGAAACAGGGCATGTTACCGTCGAATAAAGGAATATTATCGATTCGCGATTGATCTTTTTCCCTTCAAGAAAGAAAAGATTCCAATCGCCCGCTTTCTGTGCAAAACCACCCAACGCACCTTTTCCCTGCTGCCTCACCAGTTGATCCCCTATTGCCAGTATACACTGGCAGCCATGGTCCGGACACTGCTGCTGGTGAATGAATTTCAAAGGAAAGGATCCAAGGGGTTTCATCATGCCGCCTGTGAACTGCCCCCGGACTGCGATGTCACCCCCTGGTTGATCCATCGGTGGCTGAGTATCTTTATCATCGGATTTCGCAAAGCCCATCACATCCTTGCCGCCAGATTCGCGCTCCGGGACATGGGTACCGGAATCATGAAGAAAGAATTGGCATCCTGCATAATGCCGTATTTCTCAGCTGTTGCCACCAACAATGAAGCTCCTTCCGCAAAAGCCGTCATCTCTGCCGTCATCTGGTATGGCAATCGGACAAAAAGCCATCTGTTTGGAACATCTTCTTCAAAACGAGCCGTCAAGAAAAGCTGAAAGAGACCGTTTTCGCCCCCATGGCGGCCAGTTGTTCCCGGTAATCATCACCGCCGGACACTGACCAGGACAATCTATTGTCAAGCGATCGACATTTTGGTGACCTTTACGACAGAGCATTGCTAACACTTTATGATTCAATGGGTTACAAGCGAGACCATCACAGTGGAATTCTAACGAAATTGACAAAGGAGGTCTCGATGGACAAAGAAACCCGTGAACAGATCGCATTGATCCGGTACAAAATCATCAGCCCGGTGCTGGCAGAACCGGCCCGGCTCCAGAACGAGTATTTCAGGAGTCAGGCACAGAAGGAGCACATGTTCCCGCATTATGGATTGAGGCAAGTCTCGGTGTCCACCATGAAGAGCTGGCTGAAAACTTTCAAAAAGAAGGGTTTTCATAGTCTTTATCCCAAAGCACGATGTGACACCGGTCGTCCCCGACGAGCCACAAAGGACATGCTGAACGTCATCAGGGCCAGGTGCAAGGCGTATCCGCACCTGACGACGCAGAAGCTGTATGAAAACCTTTCTGCCGACCACCTGCTGGGGCAGCCTTCAATTCATTACAATACCCTTCTTCGGATCGTAAAAAAAGAAAACCTGCTGGTCCGGAAAAGACAGGATGTCCGAAAAAGATATGAAGCCGAACATGTCAATGATCTGTGGGTCTGCGATTTCATGCACGGCCCGAGGGTGCTCATCAACAGGCGGCCCCACAAGGCCATTTTGTGCGCGATCATCGATGATCACAGCCGGATGATCACCGGTCATGCCTTTGCTCCCAGTGAAACCGTGGCGTCGTTGACAAGGGTTTTAAAGGATGCCTTTCTGGCCTTCGGTCTGCCCAAAAGAGTCTACGTCGACAACGGGTCGGCGTTCAGTTCGGAATTTCTGGTCAAATGCTGCGCTTTAGCCGGAATATCGCTGATCCATTCCAGACCCTACGATTCGCCGTCTCGCGGCAAAATTGAACGCGTTTTTCGGACCATCAGGGACCGCTTTCTGTCTGAGATCACAGAAATGGTTACCCTGCAGGAACTCAATGCGGCCTTTGCCTCCTTTCTGAATGACTATCATCACAGAGTTCATTCCAGTATCAAAGAAACTCCCTTGGATCGCTACAACCGGTCGGTGGGAGAGGTGGAGATCAAACGGGTGTCCCGGCCTGAACTCGACGAGATTTTTCTGGTTCGCCATGAAAGAGTCGTCAACAATGATGCCACCATCAGCTTCAAGGGCAGCGTTTATGAAGTGCCTGCAGCCTATATCCGTCAGCGTATTGAGATCCGCCATCCCGTGGACGACAATGAGGAACTGTTCCTTTATGACAACGATGTCAGGGTCGGCAGACTGAAGCTGGTGGACACCCGGGAAAACGCCCGGGTATTCAAACCGGATCTGTCCGGAACAGTCCTTTCCTTTGCCGACGGGAGGGTTGAAAAATGAAAGATTTACTCTCCTGGTTCGGGTTTAAACAGTACCCTTTTGACAAGGAAATCAAGCCCCGGGATGCGATGCGGACCACCGTTATCAAAGAGTCCCTGGCCCGCCTGGACTACATCAAGAGAAGGGGCGGCATCATGCTGCTGACCGGTGATCCCGGGGTGGGCAAAACCATCTCGCTACGAATCTTTGCCGACAGCCTGAATGAAAACCTCTATAAAATCATCTATACTCCGCTGTCGACCCTGAATCGCAGTGACATATTGCGGCATATCAATAACCTTTTGGGGTTACCCGGCCGATTTTCCAAATGCGCAAGCTATCAGCAGATCCAGAATGAGCTTCTCGAATTCAAGGAACACCGGGGTAAAACCGTCGTTTTCATACTGGATGAGGCGCACCTGCTGCAGACCGGCACATTGGAAGAGATCCGTCTCCTGACGAATTTCAAGATGGATTCATATGATCCTTTTATTCTGATCCTGTCCGGTCAGTCGGAGTTCAAGCGGATCATGGAGTATGCGATCATGGCCCCTTTGAACCAGCGGATAAAGATAAGGTACCACATGAGCGGGCTGACCTTGAAAGATACCATCGACTACATCGTGGGGCGGCTCAAATGGGCAGGCGGCGGCGAACCCCTTTTCACCGATGATGCATATGCGGCGATTCATGAAATATCATACGGCATCCCAAGATTGATCGGCAACATCTGCGAGGAGTCACTCACCTATGCGATGTTTGCCGATAAAAAGACCGTGGACGCCGACATGGTTCTCAAAGTGAAGGTGGCGACCTGTGAAAAACCGAATTAGCAGTGTCCGGTGAAGCGGAGGCAGGCTCTGCCGGGGGGCAACCTGCCAAGGAATAGCCGGATGTGGACGACGGTTCATATCGTCAGGGAGGTCTTGCGACCTCCCACCACTTTCATTTATGAACCGGCGGCCACCCATGCCTTAAAAAACCCATATAATCGGACAGAGCGATTCATCCCTCAATAAAGGATTTTGTCATGAAAGAGATTGAAGATGAGTACATGTATGAAGAAAAAATGGATCAGATCTCGGACTACCTTGAAAGTATCATCCTGGATGCGCTTCTGTCGGTGCTGAAAAATCTGAAACATAAAAACGATCTGCTTGCCATGAAATCTCCGACCCACCAGACCGATGATACGAATTTCTGAGATGTCCACTGTCATTGCTGCCGGCTGATTGACAGACAGCGGCGTCTTTCTCACAATAGCGCCCATTGTCTGTGGTCAGTTTATTGTAGTGAAACGGTAAACATCTGGAGATACCTTCTGGTAACATCACCTACATTTCATAGACGATTCAGTCAGATTTAATTGGTATTTACATGGGCGAAGAAAGAAGTAAATAACACTTGAGCGGTTGCTTCTCAGCAGAGCCGCTCTCCGTTTCACCGGACACTTGATTTGCATTTACAGCCGGATTGTTTTTC
>JACQXR010000144.1 GCA_016208585.1 candidate division TA06 bacterium
AGATCAGGGTTATTCAGCGCAGGGCGTATGGTTTGAGAGACGAGGAATACTTACGGTTGAAGGTACTGACCTGCACGCTTCCTCCCCTGTAAGTAGCCCAAAATCACCTAAAATCACCCACACTCATTGGAGAAGACCCTATTTTTTTTAATTCTTCAATTAGCTTTGGGATATCACCCTTGACTACTGCCCGCAAAATATCCTCGTCCAGATCCAGGTAATCATGCACCACTTTGTTTCGCATGCCGATTATTTCCGCCCAAGGCACTTGCGGGTGCCTCTGCCGGAATTCCGGAGACACCCGGCGGGCGGCCTCGCCGATCACCTGCACCAAATGGGCCAAGGCGTATAGCAGAGCTTGATCGCAGGAAAAATCCAGGCCATCGTTTTCGGCTGACAACTCTTGAATCTTCTCGGCCATGTCCAGCATATGGCCGGCATATACCCGATCATCCTTTGGCATAGCAGATCTCGGCTGAAGAAAGCACCTGACCGCGAATGCGGCGATTAAGGAGCTTTGGAGTTACCAGATCAACTTTCCGGCCGCCAAGCAAAGACGACAGTTCCGTTTCGATGTCAATGAACTTGAAGCCCGGCACATGGCCGGGCTCGAACTCCACCAAAATGTCTACATCGCTGTTTGGCGTGAAATCGGGACCAAGCGCCGAACCAAACAGGGACAGTCGCGCCACATGATACTTGCGGCACAACTCTGCGATCTTATCTTTGGGTATGTTTATCTGGGTCATATAATTACCTCACGTTAAATGTTATCAAACCCGGCATTAAAAGTCAACAAAAAACCGCCGGTGGTCCGGCGGCTCTTGTTTTCTTCAGCGGTACGCATCCTTCCGGTCGTCGATGGTCAGCAGGTAGACGATCGTTTCCTGCCGGTCAATGTCGTAGAACGGAAAGCTCACCGGGAAGCCCGTTTTGGGGGCAATCCGGTGGAGCGCCTTGTTAGGCGCGTAGTTTTCTGTGCAAGCTCGATTAACGATAGAAGGACAGCATTCACAGCATCTTCATTCGGAAATGCTTGAGCAACTTCTGGTTTGAGAACAACCACATTCGATGATTCTAACATTCGCTTTGCGTATTTCCCGCGCACTAGCCCTTCAGGAAAATCTGTGCGTTTGTACTCGGCTCGTAATTCGTCCTTGTCGGGCGCTCTATCCTTCTTCATATAGTTCTCGCTCTCTTTTGCTCGTTACACGAGCGCTTATGATTCAAATTGTTTCTTCTTCATCGGTGTGGGCTACTACCAATAGTCGGCCTCTTTCCGAAACACCGAAGGTGACATAGCGTTCCTTTGTTATTGAATGATTCGGATCTATACCTGTTGCGGCCATGGGGTCACTTAGTTAGTGCTGTGGCGGCTTCCTCAAACGATACTCTGTGTTTTATGAGATTCGATTTTGCCTTTTTCGGGTCCCATTCGATTTTCATGCTTTTAATTATTAATAGGAGCGTCTATTAGCAGACATTCCTGTTTCTTTCAATCCAATATAAATAGCGTATTTCGCAGCTTGCCCCGATCTAGCGGGGTGTTTTGGTGAGAATAAAGTCTACTATTGGTTCGGCTTACTTAGACAGGATCAGTACAAGTCGCTCACCACAAAGCTTGCCCTGAATATGACCGATATTTAGGCCGGTGAATAGTATCCGCTCTGAGTAGTATATTATTCCTAATTTGAAAGTTAGTTTCAGTTCCCGGAACGGTTGAATAATACCAAAACCCGCCCCAAAAGTCAACAGCCAACCGCGGTGACCCGGCGGCCATTATCTCTGGCCTGACAAATGCGACCCGTATCCATCCGATCCATTTCAGCCCAGCAGCTTCTTTATGAACTGGTCCCCGTGCATCATGCCCAGGCTTCCACTTTTTACCGACTCCTCGTCGTAAACTTCGACCCCATCGGCCGGGAGCCGGGGATCGCGAATGGCCACCGGCACCGGGTCCTTGACGTGGTTGCCCATCTCCACCGACGTGGCATGATCGGGCAGGACGGCCACCACCGCTTTGATCTTCTCCTCCTCCAGCCGGCGCATGATCCTGGCCACCAAGCACTGGTCCAGGTATTCGATGGTCTTGATCTTCAGCTCCAGGTCCTTGGAGTGTCCGGCCTCGTCGGTGGCCTCCACGTGGCAGTAGACGAAGTCGTGGTCCTTCAGGGCCTCGACCGCGGCGTCGGCCTTGCCCTCGTAGTTGGTATCCCACAGTCCGGTGGCGCCCTTGACCGGTATCACATCCAGTCCGGCATAGACGCCGGTGCCGTTGATCAGGTCCACCGCCGAGATCACCGCGCCGGAGAGGCCGTAGAGTTCGCTAAAAGTTTTCATCCTCGGCTTGCGCCCCGGAGACCAGGGCCAGATGTAGTTGGCCTGATCGCGGCCCTCTTCTTCCCTTTTCTGGTTCACCGGGTGATTGGCCAGGATGTCGTGGGAGCGCAGAATCAGATCGTTCAACAGCCCGGCCGTAGCCGTGGCCTCTGGAGTATGCGGCTTGATCAGCAATTCATTTACCGGCTTTCCCACGTTGTCGTGCGGAGGAAAACACTCGAAATCCGGCGAGCCCTGCGACAGCACCAGCAGGTGGCGGTAGGAAATGCCGGGATAAAAGCGCGCGATGTCCGAGCCCAGCTTGGCTTGGACATGGTCGATGAGCTTCCGGGCCTCCTCGCTGGATATATGCCCGGCCGAGTGATTCTTGATTCTGCCGTCCTCAACACAAATCAGGTTGCAGCGCATGGCCACATCCGACGGCTTGATGGCGATGCCCAGGCTGGCGGCCTCCAGCACCCCGCGGCCCTGGTAGCACTCCCTGGGGTCGTATCCCAGAACCGTCAGGTTGGCCACCTCACTGCCGGGAGGCATCTCCGGCTCCACCGTCACCAGCCGGCCGCAGTGCCCTTCCCGGGCGATCCGGTCGATGGCCGGCTTGTTGGCCGCCATCAGGGGGGTTCTGCCGTTCAGCTTGGCCACCGGACGGTCGGACATGCCGTCGCCGATTATTACAAGATATTTCATGCGAATTTCTCGAGCAATATCTTTTTGAACTGGCCGTAGTCCTTTTCCATCGGCCGGCACTGCTCCGGCTTCTTCTCCACTTCGGCCAGGCTGGGCGGCAGGGCCGGGTCGAGCCCTATGAGACGGGTGATCTCCTCCGGAAACTTGGCCGGATGGGCGGTCTCGATGGAGACGGCCAATTCCGGCTTTTCGCCGCTCTCTAAATACCCCATCAGGCCGGCCCAGGCCACGGCACCGTGGGGCTCCAGCACGGTTTTGTATTTTTTATACGCCTCCTTGATGGTATTCCGGGTCTCTTCGTCCGAGATGCTGACCGCGAATATGTCCCGGCGCATTCTCTTCAGGTCCGGTTTTTTCGAGATGGCGCCCTGCTCGTCCATGATCCCGCCGTAGAGGTCGACCATCCGAGCCAGGTTGGAGGGGTGGCCGACGTTCATGGCGTTGGAGATGCAAGTCAACGACGGCTCTATTTTATCATAGCGCCCGGTCTCCAGAAATTTTGGAAACTCGTCGTTGGCGTTGGTGGCGATGACGAACTTTTTGACCGGCAGCCCCATCCTCCAGGCCAGCAGGCCGCCCATCATATCGCCGAAATTGCCCGAGGGCACCGAGAACACTACGGGCTGGCCCTCCTGCGCCAACCGGGCGTAGGCGTAAACGTAGTAGACTGACTGCGGCAGCAGCCGGCCGATGTTGATGGAGTTGGCCGACGAGAACCGGATCTTTTTCAAATCGGGGTCGGCGAAGGCCTGCTTGACCATGGCCTGGCAGTCGTCGAACTTGCCGTCGACACTGAGCACGGTAACGTTGCCGCCCAAAGTCGTCATCTGCTTGCGCTGGCGGTCGCTGACCTCGAGGCGCGGGAATAGCACCACCATCTGGATGCGGTCAATGTTGTGGAAGGCGTGGGCCACCGCGCTGCCGGTATCGCCCGAGGTGGCGGTCAGGATCACCAGGTCGCTTTTGTCCTGTTCCAGAAAATACCGCATCCACCGGGCCATCATCCGGGCTGCGAAGTCCTTGAACGAGGCCGTGGGCCCGCGGTCCAGCCGCATCACGTGGTTGTTGCCAAAGACCTTTTCCAGGGGCACATCGTAATCGTAGCATTCACGGCAGATGGCCCTTAGCTTGTCGTCCGGGATAGAGTCCTTGGTATAGCGGCTGAGCACAGCATGGGCAATCTCGTGATATGGCCTGTTCCTGAAAGCCAGAATCTCGTCGCGCGGTATCGACGGGATGGCCTCGGGCAGGTATAATCCTTTGTCCGGCGCCTGCCCGGTCAGCAGGGCGCCCTTGAGTGGCACCGCCGGGGCCTTACGATTGGTGCTGTAGTAAAGCACTTGATTCATTGCAACGGGTTGTCGAAGTGGTTCAGAATATTAGACATAATCGGAAATGACAATATGGTTTGGGTCTGTTAGGCCTTACCGGGCAACCATCAGGTAGCCAGAGGATAAACTATGCGCAGGTGAATTATATATTGACAAATCAGCCCGGCAAGGTTTATCAGTGGATAAAATCACTAATCAGAGCATGTATTAGTGGCCCGAATCAAAGGCCGTAAACGGCCTAAGACAGGGGAACAGTATTGGCTCTTAACCCAGCCCTTCCTCCTACGTCAAGACTTCCACCTTCGCTTACGCGGAGCCTGCCCCGTTGACGTGAACGGGGGCGGACCACCGCCTATAGCCACCGCCGTTGGGCGGGGCAAACGGGGCAAGCAGGTTGGCGGATAAATAAGGGCTGGGTTAAGGATGCCCAGCGAAGGTCGTCGCGTCCATTCAGGGCCTTACCCGTGGTGAGCTTGCCTGCACGCCTGCCTATGCCGAAGCGGCTACGCGAAAGCTTTGGCACTCGAGGAAGCCATATATTAAAGCGGAAGCGGAAGCGGCTACGCGCCTGTGCGCTGAAGCCCCGCCCTGGCGGGGCGCAAGCGCGCAGGCAGGCCGTAGTGCCGGCGTTTCCTCCTACGCCAAGGCTCCGGCGGACACGTCGGCCCGCAAGCTTGTCAAACCAGGTTCACTATTAGTTCGGCTTACTTCGACAGGCTCAGTACAAGTTGCTCACCACAGAGCTTGCCCTGAATATGACCGATATTTAGGCCGGTGAAGGGTATCCGCTCCCATTAGTAATATCAGCAGTTAGGTTGAACGGATTGGGGCCGTCGATTCTGAGATTGGATTTCCCCCATTGCCGTTCCGCCTTTTATTGATTGTTATTTGGTCTTCAGCGCTTCCCTGATCAGCTGTTCCATGGCCGCATTTTCACCCAACTTGGTCTTGGCCCTGTCCACTGCGGCCCTGGCCTCGACGAAATTCAGCCCAAGTGACATCAAGGCTTCCACTGCCGGATCGCTGGCCCCTGTTCCCTGACCTTTGATCGTCGGCAATCCCTCCACCACCGCCTCGGCGATCTTGCCTTTCAATTCTATCAGTAACCGCTCCGCCGTCTTCTTGCCGATGCCCGAGATCGCGGTCAGCCTGGTCATGTCCTGGTTGGCCACCGCCTGTTCCAGGTTTTCCGGAGACATGTGGGAAAGCACGGTCAGCGCCAGCTTGGGCCCGATGCCGGAAACGCCGATCAGTATTTTGAAGACCTTACGCTCCTTGTCGGTTGCGAAACCGAACAGTTGCAGTGCGTCCTCCTTGACGTGCAGGTAGGTCAGCAGTTTGGCCTGGTTGCCCGTTTCCGGCAGTTTTTCAAATGTGTTCAGGGAAATGCTGATCTGGTAACCGACCCCGTTGGCTTCCAGCACAGCCTCGGCCGGTTTTTTTTGGATCAAGGTCCCTTTGATGTGATGATACATGGATTGTCCTGCATTTTATTCTTTTAACCGGGCGATTCATGAATCGCCCCTACGATTATTTACATTTCCACATTTTAAACATTTCCAACTTTTCAAACCTTTGAAACCCGTTGAACCTTCAGATTAAAAAGCCTTCGTTGCCAATGGCAGATCGCCACCGCCAGGGCGTCGGCCTCGTCCTCCTGGGGATTTATCTTCAAACCCATCAGGGCCCGGACCATGAAGCCCACCTGGCCCTTGCCAGCCCGGCCCTGCCCCACCACCGCCTTCTTGACCTCCAGCGGCGAGTATTCAAAAAGTTTGCAGCCGGCCTGTTCCACCGCCAAAAGGCAGACGCCCCGGGCATGGCCCATCACCAGGGCACTGCGAACGTTCTTGCCGTAAAAGGTGGCTTCCACCGCCGCTTCCTGAGGCTGGTAACGTTGTATGACCTGGCTCACTCCCTGATGGATGGCATGCAGACGGGCCGAAAGCAAAGCCCCCGGCCGTGCCTTCAGGCATCCGAGGGCTATTACTTTGGTTTGGCTACCGCCGCATTCTATCAGGCCGTATCCGGTTTTATGACTGCCGGGATCTATTCCTAAGATCACCATTTACAATTCACAATTTACAATTCACGATTTGGCTTGGTGCCTTGGTGCCTTTGTGGTTAAACATAGAGTTACTTGTCCAACTTGGCCATCACTTCGGCCGGGATGTCGAAATTGCTGTAGACCTTCTGGGTATCGTCAAATTCCTCCAGCGCGTCCATCAGCTTCAGCATGGTGGTGGCCTGGCTGAAATCAAGCCGGACGGTGTTCTGGGGGATCTTGGAGATCTCGGTCGCGAGCACCGGTATTTTTTTGTTGTCCAGCGCGTTCTTCACCGCTTCAAAGGCGGCCGGAGTGGTTAGAACATCGAACGACCCCTCTTCGGGCCTGACGTCATCGGCTCCGGCGTCCAAAGCCACCGACATCAAAGTATCCTCGTCGGTGACGGAGGAATCCACCGAGATCAGGCCCTTGGTCTCGAACATCCAGGACACGCAGCCCTGGGAGCCCATGTTGCCGCCATTCTTGGAGAACAGGTGGCGCAGCTCCGAAGCGGTGCGGTTTTTGTTGTCGGTGACCGTGTCCAGCATCACCGCCACCCCGTTGGGGCCGTAGCCCTCGTAGGTCACTTCTTCGTAGACCACGCTCTCCAGCTCGCCGGTGCCCTTTTTGACGGCCCGGTCGATGTTATCGGCTGGCATGTTGGCGCCCTTGGCGGCCAGGATAGCGGTGCGCAGGCGGGGATTGCCGTTGGGGTCGCCGCCGCCGTTGCGGGCGGCAATGGTTATTTCCTTGATCAGCCGAGTGAAAGCCTGCCCCAGGGCGGCGTCAATGCCGGCTTTTTTACGCTTGATGGTGGCCCATTTTGAGTGTCCGGACATATTATTTTAAACCTCCGTGTAATTTTTAAATATTTATTGCGACAACAAGCGACGTAATTGCTTGATAACTGATAATTTTACCGTAAAAGGCCGGTGTTGTCAAGCGATAAAGGGATGTTGATAAAGGAATGTGATAAAGGGATGGATACATTCCCCGAAATGGTAAACAACGATCAGTGCAGTTTCGGGCCGAAGGTGGTGCTGCTGTAATGCTTGCTCCATTCCTTTTTGATGCTGACGGTGACCATCAGATTGCCCTCGGCCAGGCCTTCGATCTGGGAAAGCACGGTTCCCACGCTGATCTTCCAGTCCGGGGCGTTGCGGAAGGGCCTGAGATCTATGTCCATGCCGTAATCCAACCGGGTGCTGGTGTAGGTGGAATCGTATGGAATTCCGCTGAGCCACATATAATATGGCGGAGTATATAATATCAACATCCAAGGCATGGTCGTCGTCACCGTCGTGCTGCTCCAGGCAAAGCGCCCGAACGGCACCAGTGCAATATAGTAACCCAGCGGTATATCGGCCACCAGGCCCAGGGGCAGGCTTCCTTCCATAGTATTGACCGAAAATTTATATCCGCTGTTCGCAAAATTATCCATCGAGAATTGGGTGCCGTTGAAGTCAAACCCGGCAAACAGGGCCACGGTGGGCCTTTTGGCGATGATCTCCCCGGCGATGTCCCGCTTCTCGCCCTTGACCAGGTCTATTACCATCGTGGCGCCCAGGGCCATGGCCGAAGCGGGATTATCCTTGTCGGCGTTGGTCAGGGGATCTTTAAACGGGACGTTCAGCCCCAGATACATAAAGTGTGACAGCAGACCAAAGCCATCGGCAAAGCCTCGGGACATCTCCATGTTAAAACCCTTGCCGGTGGGCGATTCGTCCATTTCCGAATCCTCCGGCAGGCCCAGTTTCATATAGATGCCGGTGAAAGTGAACTGTTTGGTCCCCTTGAAAAAATCCAGGCAGGAGATGGGCGGCGGGGCGGGTTTTAGTTTTGGCCCACTGATATCCTGCTGGGCAAAAAGCGGAGAGGCGAAAGCTATGCCCAATATCAGGACGAGGCAAGACAAGAATTGTTTCATTTCAGTTCTCCCTGTTTTAATTGTTTGGAATCCACCGTCCCGGCGATTATTTTTACGATCTGGTTGACGGCCTTGCGGGTGGCCATGCCGATGGTGGTCTCGTCGAACCCGGCAGTGCCGAATTCAAAGGTCAGAGCCACGCCCTGAGTGGTGGTGCTGCTGGCGCCGATGCCGGTGGCCCCGCCAGTGATCTCGGCCGTCTCCGAATCCACCATCCGGGCGTCCACCACCACCCTGGTGGTGATGGTCTTTTTGCCGCCCACTCCCACAAAGGCCGAGGTCTTGCGGATTCCGAACTCGCTGACCTCGCCGATGATCACGGCCTTGGCTCCCAGCATTTTGCCTACCTTGGCCGCGGTCTGGGCGGTGATCGCCCCGGTCAAGCCCAGTTTCTGCTCGGCGAATACCTTCTTCAGCACTTCCTCGTTGCGCTCCACCACGGTAAAGCGGCCGGAATTGACCAGGGCGGTGATCAGCATGTTGGATATCCCCCGCCCGATCCGAGGATCCTCAAACTCGGTTTTGTTATTCAGGTCCAGCACGGCTATGATCTGCTTCTTGCCGGCATAGGGCGGCAGGTCCAGGGTCAGGTCCTTTGACTCGTCCTGGGGCGGCAAGGTTGACATCTGGGGAGCGCAGCCAAATAGGGCCAGGGCCAAGCCGAGTATGATAAACAGGATCAGTTTATTGTTTGCCATGAAATGGTCTCCTAAATGACGATTGCTTGTCTATGACAGTAAATATGCATCGATTTCTCTGCGTCTCCGTGGCTGTCACGGCATCACTCTCCGAACTTTTTCTCCCTTACCGTCTGTCCGCCCTTGCTGTCCTCCACCACGTACCCCAGAGCCAGGATCTGATTCCTGATGGCATCCGAGCCGGCCCAGTTCTTGGCAGCCCGGGCCTCCTGGCGTTTCCGCAAAAGTTCCTCCACCTCCTTGGGAATGCCAAAGCCTTCTTTTGTCTCCAGCAGGTTCAGTCCCAGCACCCGGTCAAAATCGCCGATCAGCGCCAGTTTCTGGGCGGGTTTGAGGTCAGGTGATTTCACCGTGTCCCATAACACCGCCAGGGCCTGGGGCATGTTTAAATCATCGTTGATGGCTGACAAAAACTTGTTCTTCCACTCCGTAAGGTCCTTGCCTTCTAAAGTTCCGATCTTCTCACCTTCGGAAGTTCCCAGTTTCAGTACCTCCGCCCTCAGATTCTCCAGCGCCCGCTGGGCCGCGGTCAGCGACTCCCAGGTGAAATTAAGCTGGGAACGGTAATGCCCGGTAAAACAAAAATACCGGTAGGCCAGGGGATGGTAGCCCTTCTCTTTCAGCTCTATCATCCGGTAAAAGTTATTTAAGGATTTGGACATCTTGCCCACATCAACCAAAAGATGCTCGGCGTGCATCCAGCAGCGCACCCAGGGTTTGCCGGTGGCCGCCTCGGTCTGGGCGATCTCATTCTCGTGATGGGGAAAGATCAGGTCCACCGCCCCGACGTGGATGTCGAAGGTCTCGCCCAGGTATTTTGTGCTCATGGCCGAGCACTCGATGTGCCAGCCGGGACGGCCTTTTCCGAAGGGCGACTCCCAGAAAACATCCCCGTCCTTCTGGTCCCAGGCCTTCCATAAAGCGAAGTCGGAAAGGTTCTCCTTCTCGTACTCGTCGCTGGCTACCCGGGCCCCGGCCTTAAGCCCGGAAAGGCTGATGCCCGAAAGCTTTCCGTAGCCCTGGAACTTGGCGATGTTGAAATAAGTGGCTCCGTCCCCGCTCTGGTAGGCGTAGCCCTTGTCGGACAGCCGCTGTACCAGGTCTATCATTTCGGGGATGTGTCCGGTGGCCTTGCACATGATGTCCGGCTGCTGGATATTCAACGCGGCGCAGTCGTCCAGAAAGATCTTGGTATATTTTTCGGTGAAGTCCTTCAGGCTCATCCCCTCCTTCTGGGAAGCGCGGATGGTCTTGTCGTCCACGTCGGTGATGTTCATCACGTGGTTGACTGCCAAACCGTTGTACAGAAATATCCGCCGCAGGGTGTCCTCAAACACGTAGGTCCGCAGGTTGCCGATGTGGGCGTAGTTGTAGACGGTGGGCCCGCAGGCGTAGATGCCGGCCTGGTTTTGTTCTAAGGGGATGAATTCCTCTTTTTTCCGGGTCATGGTGTTGTAAAGATGAATGGGCATCAGGTCTCCGTGATTTGTTTATCGGTTGGGTGAGAATATGGTTAAACGGATTTCTGAGATTTAAATTTTGGATTTGTTTAGTATTTTGCCGCAACAGAGGCACCCCGTTTAACACGCTGTGGCGGTGGCTACAGCGGTGGCGATATTCGATATTCGAATTTGCCAAAGTTCCATGGGTATTTTAAAGCTTTCGGCAGATTTTGTCAATACCAAAAAAATCGGAAAACCAGGACGGATAAATCGGAAATGCCTTCCGATTTCATACCTTCCGATTTCAATTGACAATGCCCTGTAAATATGATAATTTTTATGGTTAATGTCCATTGACTTCTCTCGCCACAGAGACACTGAGGCACAGAGGCACTTATTCTCTTCTGTAAGACTGGAAACGTCATTACGCGGCATGTCCCGAGCAGCCCTACATGCTTTGCATACGAAGGGAACGTCCGGATATACGACATGAGCCTGCACTGAGTTTTGCACCTTGAATTGCTATCGAAGTGAAGTAATCCGACTATAAGCAGGCTTTGGCAAAAGCCTTGATGATTTATAGCCACGCCAACGGCGAGGCTCCGCATTCTGCGGGGCCATGGGCGATATCGTTTACGGTATCGCGGGGTGATAGCGGCGGGGAGCAAGTTCTGCCCGGAGTGCGGGGAAAAACTTAGTTAGGCTACCACGCCACAAAGCATGCACTGAGCGGTGCCGAAGTGACAAAGGCAAAGGGTTTCAAATCGCGGACCATACTGGTAACGGTCATTGCGAGGTGACATCCATGCCGGGCAAGCGAAGTAATCCGACTTATAAGCGGGCTTTGGCAAAAGCCTTGATGATTTATAGCCACGCCAACGGCGAGGCTCCGCATTCTGCGGGGCCATGGGCGATATCGTTTACGGTATCGCTAATATGCGGAGAGTAACTTTAAACAATTTCACACAAAAGCTTACACAATAGAAAAGAAAAGTGACCCGAAAATAAAAAAATATTTTTTATTCATATTACTTGTTTTAAGCACTTCACAATATTTATTAGCACAATCGGCTAACCAGCCAAAGCCAGCAAAATACACCACTTTAAATGGCAAATTAAACTTTACATTATTTGTTCGTTTGTAGGCATCTCATTTACAGCGCTTTTCATAACAGTATTGGTTAATGTGGTCCTTAGTCAGAAATAAATTGCTAATAGACCCTATACCTTTATCGCCAGCACCGCACCACAATCAATCAACGACCCAAAGAGCATAGGCAAACACTCAAATATCTCCACAATAATACATTGTATTAGGTATATCATGCGACATATTCCATATTTCAAGGGAGTTATTCCATATAGCGGGGTGATTATTTAACATAGCGAGCGAGATATTTCATATAGTGAGTGAATTATCTTATAAAGTAAGGGAGTTTATTCATATATCGTGGGCAAAAAATAATATAGCGAGGGAATTATTCCACATAGCAAGGTAGATATTTCATTTATCATGGGAAAATTCTCATTTATTCATTGATAAATGACGCTTTTTATGCAATAATTTACGATTATCAATGAACAATTAACTGTTATCAGGGGTCATGTTACCATGCTATCCTTCAATTTTGCCAAGATCTTCGCCGCCCGGGGCATAGTCAAACCCGTCCCCTACCTTATAGAGCAGGGCCTTTCCCCCAACTACGCCACCAAGATCGCCCACTCCCGCTTCGTCCGGCTGGACCTGCCCCACCTGGAACGGCTCTGCATCATCCTCAACTGCACCCCCAACGATCTGCTGGAATGGACCCCCAGCGCCAAAAACAAGGCCAACCCCGATCATCCATTATATTCCCTCAAACGCGAAGAGGAAAAGATGATCAAGCTGGCCCAGGTCATCAACTCCCTGCCGATAGAAAGCCTGGACGAGGTTCAGCAGGCGGTGGAGAGCATCAAAGAAAAGACCAAGGCTTCCCGCTAAATACGCGAAAGTACGCGAAATTTATTTCTCTGGTTTACAATATGGGATAGGCTGAACCTCTTACGTTCCGCCGTTGGGCGGGGCTTCGGCAGTTAAAACCCTGTCACTAATATTCATCGAGTCTAATGTAGTCTGCTAAAGCAGCCTGGGCATAGGCTTTGATAAAAGCCTTGATGACATACGGCGATACTATCAAGATATTCCCCGAAAAACCACAAACAAACAACAATAATTGAGTTTAAGACTCGCCTTCTTCTCCCCTCGCCTGATTTATCAGGAGAGGGGTCGGGCCTGCACTGAGCAGGGCCGAAGTGGGTGAGGTCCCCCCTATGCACAAGTACCTCTCCATGGCCAGCCTCCTGGCCATCTCGCTATTGGCTCTGAACCTCGGCACCGTCAGCAGCCCGTACCAGTCGCCCTATTTCTCGGTGAATAAGGCCGAATACTTCCGTTACGAAATGGTGTTCCTGAACTATAAGCCGGATTATTCACAGAACATAAATCCCGATTCTTCCGCCGTCAGCGTAAAATTCTTTTTTGCCGACACCGCGATCACCAGCCCCGGCGACTGCCGGGAGATAACCCTGCGCTACGATCAGAACCAAAGATCCTGGCGGGGAACCTGGCCCCTGCCCTGGAACCCGCCTCTGGGCGGCTACAAGGCCGTATTATCTGTTTCCACCAAACAATCCAAGGTTGACTCTACTACTTTACTACAGACCTACGCTAATACTGAAAAAAACTCTGACTCCACTACTCTACTACCGTCCTACGTTACTACTCTACTACTTTCCGACTCTACTACTTTCCTCGTAAAGTCCCGCACCCCCAAATCAATCCCGGCCGGGTTCTGCGTGATGACTATCGAGAGCTCCCGCGACGTCTCCCGCACCGCCCTGCGCTCGCCCTATAACGCCACCAGGAAATGGCAAAACTTCGGGGACTGGGCCAAGTTCCTGGGGGCCGACGCCGTCTGGTTCTCGCTGGGCTGGACAATTGAAGGCCATCCCGGAATAAACGACCAGAACCCCTGGGTTAAGGATAATTTCAAGGCCCTGCCCCGCCTGGCCGAAGAGGCTCATAAGCAGGGACTGCAGTTCGGCGGCTATGTCGGCAGCTATCTTTTGTGGGGCCCGCCCTTGAAGAAACTGAAATACGAGTATTCAATTGAGACCAGCCAGGACGCGGTATTCCGCAACCATCATGTGAACCTGGACGACGCCAAGCGCCGGGACGACATCGTCAAGGCGCTGAAGATACTGGAGCAGGAGCCCAATGTGGATTTCATCGGGCTGGATTACATCCGCCCCGGTGCCGGCGGCTACGAGACGGTGAACCAGTTCGTGGAACTGATGAACATCCAGACCCCTAAGGGCTGGAATAAGTGGCCGCCGAACCAGAGAATCCTGTGGGTAGCCAGGCAGGTCCGGCTCAGGGACTTGAACCCGGTGCACGCCCGCTGGCAATGGTGGCAGGCCCATCGCACGGCCCTGGCCGTGGTCAAACTGATGGAGGGATCCGGGGTCACCAAGCCGGTCTGGGGCTTTACCCTGGGCTGGGACAAGGGCCACGAGCACGGCCAGGATCCCTGCATGATGAACGACGCCGGGTTGGACATCGACGCGGTAATGATGTACGAATCCACCGCCAAGTACTGCTGGCAAATGACCAGCGACTGGTCCAATTACCTGAAGGGCGACGAGGCCCAGCTTTTAGTGGGCCAGGAAGTGGACTGGCCGCTGCTGCAGAACAGCGTCAACCCGCCGGCCCCGGAGGAAATGTACTGGCGCTGGACCGACGCCATCAAGGGCTACACCGACGGCGGGCGGATCAAGGGCATGTTCTGGCACGACATGTTCCGGGACCTGCGGGGCCGCAAAGGGCCTTACAGCAGCCGGGAATGGCTGATAGCCGGGGCGGCCGGGTTCTCCAAGTTAAGGCAGGAGCTGGGCCTACATCCGTTGACCGCCCGGCTGATGACATCAGACAATTCCCTTTCGCTAAGCCTTAAACTTTTAAGCCCGGTCAATAATTTAAACATCGAAGCCCTGACCCCCAACAGCCCCTTAAGGCAGAAGAATTTTGACCTGGCCTCCTCCCTGCCCGACACCGTGATCAGGCTGGGAAACATTCCCAAGTCGGGCCTGGCGGCTTACCGTCTCACCTGGGGCAGTTCTGACCGCCGGAACCAGATTGTGGTGTTCTCCTATTTCCCCCAGACCTATCTAAACCAGCCCTTTCGGCAATGGCAGGCCTTCCGTTCCGGCGGCGATATCCTGTTCGCCCACCAATCTGAAAGCAAGAGTTATAAACTGGCCCTGAAAGCCGGACAGTTGGCCCGGGCCAAAGGATTGGCGGTCAACCATACCAGCATCGACAGCCTTTTCCCCAATCTGGCCTACAAATATTCCCGGATCATCATTACTTTGACCGACAGCCTGACCGGAAGCCAACAACAGGCCCTGCAAAAATGGTTCGCCACCACCGGCAATGTCCAGAATACCAGCCTGATAAACTCCGGGCTTTCCAAAACCCTCCCCTCCCCGGCCGGACTGACGGAATGGGAAACCGGTTCGCTGGCCTCCTTGGGTTTCGCCCGGTTCCTGCAGGCCACTCCCTCCACTCCCATCAAACCGGGGCTGAAAAGTTTTATCCGGCTGGCCATCCAACAATAATTTTTATTTTTATTTATTTTCTTTTTCCTATTGACAATTCCCAAAAAAATGATATAATGCCAACAGTAACGCATTACGCAGGCCTGCCCACGGCCCCGCTTGCCCCAGCTTGCCCCGCAAAGCGGTGGCAAAGCGAAGCCCTCGCCTTTAGGCAGGCCTGCAAACCGTTCCCTGAACCAAGGGAGGTTTTATG
>JACQXR010000145.1 GCA_016208585.1 candidate division TA06 bacterium
CACGGAACGCATGTGGCAGGCATAGCGGCGGCAATTGCAAATAACGGTAAAGGAATAGTAGGCGTTGATTGGAATGCAAGCATCTATTCTAAACGTTTAGATTTTAGTGATAATACCGCAATATATAATTCCATTGTGGATGCTGTAAACCAGGGCTGCCATGTTTTAAATAACAGTTGGGGTGGAGCAACTTACTCTACAATTATCAGAAGCGCTTTTTCTTATGCTTATAAGATGAACAGGGTGGCTGTAGTATCTATGGGCAATAATAATACTTCGTCACCCAAGTATCCGGCGGCATTCGGTCAGGGGATAATCGCCGTGGGCGCTACCGACAATATGACGGTAGGTCAAGCTATTCAAATTATGGTTCACACATAGATGTGGTAGCTCCGGGCGGTTATGAATGCGGCGATGTAGGTCTGTATAATCCCAGGTGTATTTACTCAACCATGTCCCCATTCCCGCCGTATTACAGGTTATATGATTATGCCGGCGGCACATCAATGGCCGCGCCTTTTGTAACCGGGCTAGCTTCGTTGCTAAAAGGGTATAATGGCTCATTATCTAATGACGACATTGAGCAAATCATAAGGATTTCTGCAGATGATAAGGGTGATCCGGGCTTTGATCAATTATATGGCACGGGCCGCATCAATGCCCGAAGGGCATTGGAGATGCTTGGGCCAAATTATTGTTTCAACCAGTCGTCGGCCAGCAGCGGTTCATCGGTAGGCAATACAGGCACATACAAAATGGCCTTTTATGGCGTCCCTGGCATTGCCGACGGTGTTTATATTGTCAAAAGGTATGACGTTCGGCGCGATGCATCATTCCCCGCATATTTCTCATCTACCCCGTATATGTGGGGCCGTGGTTATGGCTCAAACGGCTATTCGGCGGCAAGCCCCAACTTCGCAATGCCGTGGTGTCAGGTAGTTCCCGGCACTGCCACAGCTTCAGGCTGTCAATTGCAAACATACGTTTACGAGTTGTGGACAATAGCTGGCGAATATGTTGGCTATAAACCCTGTGCTCCGGGTTCAGCTGTATTTCAATATACCGTTTTAGGGCCATATTTAGCGCCCACGTCTGCCACCATAAGCGGCTATTATGATCCCAATGCAACTGCAAAAGTTCCCGTTGGTTATACCTTTCTTTCCTGGGGCTGCACTAAAGGCACTTACCCTGTTACGTACACGCTCCAAGTAAAAGAACCTTATACAACCGGAACTTGGTCTGATTTATTGGTTGGCACAACAGTCACAACATATGATTATCAACATTTGCCAAATGCTTCCGGCAGCGGCTATCGTATCCGTGTTAATGACGGAAAAGCCACAATTTATTCCAACGCTAAAGTTCTCTACCCGCCCGTTACCGACGACCCCATCGTTGCCTACTCCACCACCCAGGAAGCCACAGCCCATTCCAACGGTAAAAAGATTGTCATAGACAACACCGGCAAACTGCACGTGGTTTTTGCTTCCAACGATTCTGTCTATTACACCGCTTTCACCGACGACGGTGAAACCTGGCCAACCCAGGCAGCAGTGGGCGAAGGTAAAAACCCGGCCATAGAACTTAACTCCAACCAAACACCTTCGGTTTGCTGGTCAAAGGTCAATGAACTGTATTATTCCGAACATAGCTCTGATGTTTGGGGCGCGCCTCAACTTATTTACACAGGGCCCGCCGGGTCGGAGGTTTCCTATTTGTCTTACGTGCTTGACCAAAAGACCAACAACTCATACCTGGGCTGGGTGGACGAAGGGGCGCGGGGTTCTGCGGTTTATATCTCGCCCTATACCCCCGGCGGTGCAGGCCAGCTTGCCCCAACACCCATAGATCAGGGCGGCGCCGGCGCCTTCAAATCGCCGTCATTGTCTCTTGACCGCACAGGCAACCTCAAGGTAACCTGGAGCCGCAACGGCAAGGTGTATTATTACGATGAGGCCGGGCAACTAGAACTTAGCGAAAACGGCATTCACCCCATAGTGGATGCCTATGGCGACAGAACCTCGGTCGTCTGGCAGGAGGAGATTGCACCCGGTGTCTATCAAATCGCCAAGAGAAACAAGGGGCCTTTGGGGTGGGGCGAAAAACAGGTCATTTCCTACCCCGACAGCAAGAATGCCGATTTTCCGGTGGTGGCCGCCAACGGTCAGTATGTTTATTCCAAGAATACCACCGGCAGTGATTATGACATCTTTTGGCACGGGGAATATGACAACGGCTGGACGCAATATGAACGCAATATTTCCTACGCTTCCGGCGGCATCTCAAAATATCCTTCGGCGGCCTTCAGCCAGGTGTGGCCCAAGTCAAAGCTTTACATCCTTTGGACGGAAGATACATTAACAACAAAGAGTAAAGCAGTTCCACGTTTACCGGTGAAAATGTGTTCACAGCCAGTTGAACCGGTGCCCTATTTCTACGCAGATCTTGGCACCGAAGAAGCTATGGTTTACACCATTCAAAAGGAGGGCACCTTCAACTACGGGCAAACGCCCGACTTGACGGTTGACTATCACCCCACCCAGCTAAAATACTCGTTTACCGGCCTTGATCCGGCCAGGTACTACATGCTAAAGGCCGTTTACTACCACGAATCAAACGACCGGATTCAGCAAAAGATGAAAGTGGATGGCCAGCAGTTCGATGTGGCAAACCTAAAACCCAAAGAAAAGGCCGAATTCAAACGCTGGTTGATGCCAAATCTTTACAGCGACGGCCAGGTTGAAATTGCCATAGACAAGCAAAAAGGCGAGTATGCCGTCTGCGCCGTATTGTCAATCGAAGAATACGAGAAGGACTGCGACCAGGCCAAGGGCGGTGGAACGCAAACCACGGAATCAAAACCTGTAACTGCCACCTATAGCTACGCGCTTATGCAGAACTCCCCCAATCCCTGCCAACAATCAACAATGATCAATTATCAATTGGCAAAACCGGGGCAGGTAAGTTTGAAGGTTTACAACACCTTGGGGCAAGTGGTAAAAACCCTGGTCAGCGAAAGCCAAAATCCCGGGCCATACAATGTCAAATGGGACGGCAAGGATGAAGCTGGTCGGCAGATAACGGCTGGCATTTACTTCTACCGCCTGGCTTCGGGTGAGTTTAACAGCACCAGGAAGATGGTGGTGCTGAGGTAAAAATAAACCCATTGTTTTCAAAAAGGCCGAAGTTTTTTGAATTTCGGCCTTTTTTATTTGCTACATC
Organism: candidate division TA06 bacterium; assembly: GCA_016208585.1. NCBI lineage: Bacteria > candidate division TA06 bacterium. The sequence goes on from JACQXR010000145.1 coordinate 3,223, forward strand.
AAAAATTCCCTGTGTAGAATTTGCTTGTTTTTTTTACCGGTTTGGGTTATCCTATAGCGTGATGACTTTTTTGATTTCATAAAGATACTGCTGTTATGACCGTTCTCCCTGTTTTACCGGCTGGGCGTGGAGATGAGAACATCCGCCTATACAAGGAAGCCTTGCCTTCGCTGTGGCTTCCTCCTTCGTTCAACACTGCGGCAGGCAGGCAGGAAAAACGGAAAATCATTTAGGGATTCCATCGCCAGAGACAGTAATCCGAAAACAAAAGATGAAAAAAGTTATATTCATAATACTGCTGGCCCTGGTGGTGATATTCTGGGGCAACGCCTTCGTGGCCATAAAATATCTGCTGGACCAGGAAGGCTTGGATCCCATGCAGCTGACGGTCCTCAGATATCTGCCGGCCGCCCTGCTGATGCTGGCGATGATGTTTGTGATCTATAAACCGCAAAAGATATTTTCGGCATGGCGCCAGGAGTGGCCGGGCATCGCGCTCTACGGCGTCACCGGCGTGTTGGGATATAACTTGGCCCTGAATTACGGCGAGTCCAAGATAGCGGCCGGCACCGCCAGCCTGATAGTGGGCCTCTCCCCCACTTTAACGTTGATCGCCTCGAACCTGGCCTTAAAGGAAAAGATCACCGCCAAAAAGCTGGGCGGGATCATTACGGCTTTCATCGGACTTTTCATCGTGGTCCGCTGGGGGGCTGGGGAAGCCATCAACTTCAATTATCTTTTGGGCGTGCTGATCACCTTCGGGGCCCCGCTCTCCTGGGCCATCTACACCATAGTGGGAAAGCCGATGGTCCACCGCCACGACCCGAACCTGATCACCATGTCGGCCGTGATCTGGGGCAGTTTGCCGTTGTTTTTTTTAATGCCGCCCATTAAGACGATGGCCGCCATTTCCCCAAAGGGCTGGGGCGCTCTGCTGTTCCTGAGCCTGATCTGCACCATCTTTGGATTTCTGGTATGGTCCTGGGCGTTAAAGAAAACCGAGGCGGCCCGGCTGGGGGCCTTGGTATATTTGATACCGCTGGTGACCATAATCTCCGGGCTGATATTCCTGAAAGAAGCGCCAACCCCGGGCCTGATCGCCGGGGGGCTTGTTCTGATAACTGGCGTAGTGGCGGCCGAAACGTAGGTCCGAAGAACAAAAAAACAGTTGATATTAATTCCTTTTTAGGCTTAACTATTCCCTATGGACATAAAAAAACTGGACCCCCGGCACTTAGACGCGCTTAAAGAGGTGTCCAATATCGGAGCCGGACATGCCGCCACCGCCCTCTCGGAACTGGCTCAGCAGATAATTTTGATAGACGTGCCGGTGATCGAGGTCAAGCCGCTGGGTGAAGCGCTGACCGCACTGGCTCTCCCCGGCCAGAAGATAGCCTGCGTGACGGTGGGGATTTCCGGCGACATCACGGGAGAATCCCTGCTGTTGTTCACCGAGCGCGATGCGATGGAATTTGCCAACCGGGTGCTGGGTCGGGTGGAATCAATAAAACCAGTTTCATTAGGCCAGCTGGAGGAATCGGCGCTGAAGGAAACCTCCAACATCATGACCTGCGCCTATATGAATGCCCTGGGCGAGCTTTTGGGAGTGATGGTGATACCCACCGCGCCGAGGTTGGAAATCCGCGACCCCAGGGATGCCGGCGGCCAGTCTTTTTCGTCCCACCAGGAGCACTGGGACATGGTGATCTCCATCAAGAACGAGTTCCGGTTCATGGACAAGCAGATCAAACTTCAAGGGTATTTTTTGCTGATACCGGACGGGGAATCGTTGAAGGCGATATTTAAAAAACTTAACATGTAGCGAGCAGATTAAAAGAGAACAAAACGGGGTGCTTGTAACAAGCCCCCCGTTTTGTTCTGAACCAACCTGGTTTTATTACGCTCCGCAGTTGTCCGGCAATGAAACCGGTCCCTGCTCCAGCTCGGCCAGTCGCTCCTTGTTCTTCACGCATGGCGCCAAACGGCAGAGCTCCCGGTAGAGCTCGAGCGCTTTCTGCCGCCGGGCTTCCTTTCCATCGGCCCGGTAGGTAAGGTATGCTATCTCGGCCCGGTCGGATTCGTCCAGTGGATCCAGTTTCCCCAGCAGGGCCAGGGCCGCCCCGGGATCGGTCTCCGCCAGCAGCTCCGACTTTTGAATCCGGACCATCAACATCAGGCCGGGGCTGTTCAAGTGCTGGGCCAGATCCCAGGCCTGCCGGTTGAACTCATCGGCGGATGCGGTTTTTCCGGTGCGGTGCAGGAAGCCGGCCTTGAGGTGCAGGAACTCGCAAAGTTCCTGACCCAGCCCCTGCTCCCGGGCCAGGGTGATGGCTTTGTCATATTGGTCCAGGGCCTGGGCAGGCTGTCCTTTTTTCTCGAAGATCTTGCCCAGGTTGCTAAAGGCGCGGCTCAGGTTGAGCTTGTCTCCCAGGGACAGCGCCAGATCGTAATATTGCCGGAAACAAGCCAGGGCTTCGTCGATCCGGCCCAGTTCGTCCAGGGCATTGCCCAGGTTTCCCAGGGTGTAGCAGATTCCGACCCGATCCCCCATAGTCGTCGACAGTGCAAGCTTGCTGCGGCAGTGGGCAATGGCCTGTTCATACTTTCCCTGGAGATGATATACCTGAATTCCGTAGCATAAATATACACTACAGTCCTTTGAGGAGCTGAGGAGATACAGCTTTAAGGATGCGTTCTTGGCGTTTTGTTAATGTGACAATACGGGATAAGGTAAAACCTTTTGACTGATCACG
>JACQXR010000146.1 GCA_016208585.1 candidate division TA06 bacterium
CGAAAGTCAAGTACTTTTTTTAAATATTTCATTCTGGTTGCAGCCCGCAAAGCCCGATATTACTGATCATTTTCGAGCAGGCGTCAGATTTTGCTGTCCGGGGCATCGAACATAGTTATAATTTTACGGGATTTTAGGATACTATCTTCAATTTGCTTTTTTATCGGTGCAAGTAATTTTTGCCCAATTTCGTTCTTCTGTTTTTGAGTAAGTTTTTGAAAAGCTTTGAATGATTTATTGGGTGTTCTACGATCTTTTTCTTGCCAATCAAACTTTATACCGTATTGATTTAAAACCGTACACATATGCTCAAAAGTTATCACATGTAGCTCTACGCCGAAGCTCTCTATGAATTTTTTTGACGGTAAAGACCAATTACCAGATAAAACAGCAATACTTTTTCTTATCGTTGTATGGCTTTTTCTTAAGCTATAGTGAGCAGCGCAAGTCCAGCTCCCTTTATCTCTATTGTGTTTAGTGTATCTTAGATATTTTGACTCGAGCAAAACAATCGGTTCACCTTTTGCGTTTTTTATCACACCATCCAGTTGATATCTATTTCCCGATTTATTAACCATGGATAATTTTACGCCTTTGATACCGGGCCTTTCACCACCATGGTCATAGTTGTAGCCACCATCATTGCATATTGGCTTTAAAATATTTTCAATCTCGTTTTCTATTATTATACCTATGGCTTCGCCAAGCGCACTTGCTGTATTTGTTACTGGCATAACTGTTCTCTATTTTGATAGTGTTAGGATAACTTCTTTTAATTTCACCTTGTGTCTTTGTGGATTTCCTTTCCATTTATCACCACGCGTTCTCAATTCTTCAAAAGCCATTTTTTTAAAACCTATCGAAATGCCCATCCTACCCAAATATTCATGGGTTGGTATATAAATACCGTATGGTGCAGAATCACCCAAAACTAAAACAAAATCAGAACCTTTGCGTAAAACCCGATATGTTTGGCAGATAACATCAAACATATCGCTAAAATACCCAGCGACCAAGCAATCGTAACTTTTCTTGCCACCCTTGGTGTTTCTTAAATTCCTTAGTAAAGAAACTTTTTCAAACAACTCATTGTATAGTTTGCTATCTGCATTTCTAATTGTATCCTTCAAACCGTAATTAGTTGTATATCCCCCACGCCTAATTTGTGTCGTAGCGCTTGTTATTAATTTTTCTCTTACTTCATCGGAAATTTCACCCCAATTTCTATACCAGCCTAAAAAATATGTTTCCAGTCGCGTCCTATCCGCATAATCATAATTATTCAAATATGGCGGTGATGTTAGCGCAAGGTCCATGCTTTCATCCTCAATGCGTTCATGTCTTTTCCGTGAATCACCTTTGATCAATATGCTTTTGATGTCTTTGTAATTATAATAATTTTGGAAGAAATGTATGTCGTCATACATCCTTCGTACTTGATATCCGTATTCTTCAAATGCTTCCTTCTCTTCGGCTTTTTCATGTATTTTATTGGGGGCAATATAGGGCCAACCAGTTGCTGCTTTAGAAGCATTGCGCAGGGTATCAACCAATGCTAGCAGATAAAAATCCCGAACGCTTGCAGGTACACTTAAATTTTCTATTGCATTTCTAATTGAGAGTAATTTTCTAAGATTCTTTTCGGAATAGCATTTGTGTACTAGCTCTGGTAATTTACTTGTGACCGTTTTCCTATATTTATCTTCTGTTACATTGATTATCGATAAATAGATTTTGCTTACTTCGTTAAGATTTATATCCCAATTCATTTTACATTTAGATATCCAATATACAAAGGGGTGTGCTTCTATACCAACTGAATTAACACGATTCCTTTTTGCCTCAATACTCGTTGTACCACTACCGACAAAAGGATCAAAAAGCCAATGTTGTTCAGTTAGTTTGTACTGCTTAATCTTTGCATCAACTAATCTGTACGAATAACCAGCAGGGTATTTAAACCATCTATGGATTGGTGCTTTTAAGCTATCTTTGAAAGTTCCATAATCCGCAATAACATTTTTTTGTGGTGCTTTTACCTGTGCTAGCGTCCACTCATCTTTAATCCTACTAACTATAGAATCATTTCTTAAAGCAGGTATACCGTATAATTCTAACTGCTCTTTCTCTATGGCTGTTGGTGTAATTTTCATATAATCACTTCATTTTTTATTATTTACAGACCCCGCCGTAGCGCAGCCTGGGCTCCTTGACCGCCTTGACGTCGTCCAATCTTCCGATCGGTGTATTGTTGGGCGCGGATTTGACGATCTCGGGATCGGTCTCGATCTCTTGGGCGATCTTCTTCATGGCCTCGATGAACTGGTCCAGGGTCTCCTGGCTCTCGGTCTCGGTGGGCTCGATCATGATGGCCTCGGGCACGATCAACGGGAAATAGATGGTGGGCGCATGATATCCGTAGTCCAAAAGACGCTTGGCGATGTCCAGGGTCTTGACGCCCTTGTCGCGGAACTTAAGTCCGGAGAATACACACTCATGCTTGCAGTGGGCCTTGAACGGCAGGTCATATGTTCCCTCCAGCGACCGCATGATGTAATTGGCGTTGATGATGGCGTTCTCCGAGGCCCGGCGCAGACCCCTGGCCCCCAGCATCCGGATATAGGCGTAGGCTTTGACCATCACCCCGAAATTGCCAAAGAAGCTGTGGACCTTGCCGATGCTGTCCGGCCGGTCGTAATCGAGATAATACTTACTTCCCAAACCCCTGTCATCAGATCCCTGTTCCCTGACCACCGGCACCGGCAGGAACGGTTCCAGCGCCTTGGTGCAGGCCACTCCGCCGCCACCCGGGCCGCCGCCGCCGTGGGGCGTGGCGAATGTTTTATGCAGGTTGAAGTGCATGGCGTCGATCCCAAAATCCCCGGGCCGGACGATGCCCATCAGGGCGTTGAGGTTGGCGCCGTCCATGAACACCAGCCCCCCGATGTCGTGCACCATTTTGGTGACCTGGACGATGTTCTTTTCGAACAGCCCCAGGGTGTTGGGATTGGTCAGCATCAGGCCGGCCACTTCGTCATCCAGATGAGCCTTTAGGTCTTCGGGGTCAACCAGGCCGTCGGCGTTGGATTTTATGGTGATGGCCTGATATCCGGAAAGCGTGGCGGTGGCCGGGTTGGTGCCGTGGGCCGAATCGGGCACTAATATCTTGCTGCGCACTTTTCCCTTCTTAAGATGGTAGGCTCTTATCATCATGATGGCGGTGTACTCTCCGTGGGCCCCGGCCACCGGCTGCAGGGTGATGGCGTCGAGTCCGGAGATCTGGCACAAGTAGTCGCCCAGCTCCTTCATCAGTTTTAATCCGCCCTGCAGGTCGCTTTGGTCCTGGAGCGGGTGGGTCCCGGTAAATCCCGGCAGACGGGAGAGGTCCTCGTTGACCTTGGGATTGTACTTCATGGTGCAGGACCCCAGGGGATAAAAACCCTTGTCCCCGTGATGGTTTAGGGTGGACAGCCGGACGAAGTGCCGGAAGGCGTCGATCTCCGCCACCTGGGGCAGTTCGGGATCCCGGGCCTTTAAATAATCTTTGGGGATCAGGGCATCGGTGGATCTTTCCGGTACGTCACATTGGGGCAAAGCGTGGCCTTGCCGGCCGGAGGATGACAAATCAAAGATTATTTTTTCTAACATTGGCCGCCATTGATATTTTTAAATTTTAGTATTTTTTACCACAAAAGGCACAAAATAAACCCGTTTAACGTTATTACGTATTTGTGTTTTATGTGCTTTTTGTGGCAAATCCTTACTTACAGTTATGAAATACAACAAATTAGGATACCATTAAAGGGCCTCTAAAGTCAAGCAAAAAAGCGGAACCACAACGCGGTTGATTTTACTTGACTTTTAGCCTTAATATGTTGTATCATAATATGTTTATCTTTGAACAAATTTATCCTTAAAAATAGAGTCCACGAGGAAGAAGAGGAGTAATGAAGAGGACCTACCAGCCCAGCCGGGTCAAGCGTGCCCGCACCCACGGATTCCGCAAAAGGATGTCCACCGCCGACGGCCGCAAAGTGCTGGCCCGCCGCAGAGCCAAAGGCCGCAAGAAGCTGACCGTGGCCGACGAGCGCCATCTGAACTGAACGGCCTGACGGCGTCGGGCTGTAAGGCAGTATGAAAATTGGATAAAATCCGGCAGACCTATAAAAAAGCGGAACGGCTGAAATCCGAAGGGGATATCTCCGGGCTTTTTGAAAACGGCTCAAGAATCCGCCATCAGGGATTAAAGCTAATTTACCGGTTCACTCCCGAAAGCACGGGATGCCGGGCCGGTTTTGCCACCAAGCGCCAGAAGGGTTTCGGCTCGGTGCAGCGCAACCTGAACAAGCGGCGGATGTGCGAAGCCTACCGCCGCGCCAAGCATTTGATAAAACCCGGTTTCGATCTTTTTTTTGTGGCCCAGCGGCCCTTGAGTTATGCCCAGATAGAATCGTGCCTGTCCCAGCTTTTGGAAAAAGCCGGGCTTTTAAGGGTACCAGCCGGCCCGGAAAAACAATGCTGACCCGGGCGCTGACAAAAACACTGCTCTTTATCATTCGGGCCTATCAGCTGACCCTGGGTGCCGTGCTTCCCAAATCGTGCCGTTTCCATCCTTCCTGTTCCCAATATGCCCTGGAGGCGGTAAAAGTCCACGGGCCGGGCCGGGGAGTGCTTCTGGCGGTTAAAAGGATAATGCGCTGCCATCCCTTCAATCCCGGCGGATACGACCCGGTGCCCGATCCCAAACGGCCCCTAAATAAAAACAAAGTGATTTAGTAAACTTATGGATTCCAACAAAAGACTATTACTGGCCATCATCCTGATCCTGGCGGTTTTCCTGGGCTTCCAGTTCCTGATGCCCAAACCGGCCCCTCAAGGGCAAAGGTTTTGAAGCCGTGCTGACTAATCAGGGCGCCGCCCTGTCCGGTTACCGGCTTTTGGATTATATGGGCCCCAAAGGCCAGCCGGTGCAGATGATCCCCGAGGGCGGCCGGGCTTTGACCATAAACCTGTCGGTCGCCGGGCAGCCGGTTGATCTTTCCGACGTCGTATTTGAGGCGGGACAGGAATTTGACGACCACATTACCTATCAGGCAAAACTGGCCAACGGTATTGTGATCCAAAAAACCTACGGCCTGCTAGAAAACGCCCCGGGGCTAAGTTTGAAGATCCGGATCACGGCTCCCGGAAATGTTTACTTAAGCTCCAAGTATAATCTGGCCTGGGATTGCGGCCTGAACCCCACCGAAAAAGACAAAGAGCTGGATCACCGAGAATTCGCGGCCTTAAGCCTGCTGGGCAAGGACCTGGTGTCGGATAATCTCAGCAAACTGGTCAAGAGCCAGAACCTGCCGGCCATCGAAGGCGACATTGCCTACTGCGGAGTGCGGACCAAGTATTTCGTGGCCGCCCTGGTCCCCAAAAGCCGGAAGGGCGCCTCGGTTCAGCAGGGCTTAAAGGATAAAGACCGTTTGACCACCTCGCTGGGCCTGCCCCTGACCGCCAATACTGAAGATGAGATCGCAGTTTATCTGGGCCCCATCGACCACGGCAGGCTGGCCAAGGTGGACCCAGGCCTGGACAAGATCGCCGATACCGGCTGGAAGTGGATCCAGCCCATCTCCCGCGGCATCCTGTGGTTTCTTCTTAGCCTGCATAATTTCATCCCCAATTACGGCGTGGTGATAATCATCTTCTCGGTGCTGATGAAATTAGTCTTCTTTCCTTTGACCTACACCGGCATGCGCTCCATGAAGAAGATGCAGCACCTGCAGCCCCATTTAAAGAAGGTCCAGGCCCAGCACAAGAACGACCCCGGCAAGCTGAACCGGGAGACTATGGCCCTTTACAAGAAGCACGGGGTCAACCCCTTCTCCGGCTGCCTGCCTCTGCTGTTGCAGATGCCGGTGTTCTTTGCCCTGTACACCGTGCTGATCAACACCATTGAATTGCGCCAGGCTCCTTTCATGCTGTGGATCACCGACCTGAGCCTGCCCGACAGCATCGTCAGCTTCGGCGGCAAGCTGCCCCTGGTGGGCTGGGAATCCTTAAGCCTGCTGCCGGTCTTGATGGGGGTGGCCATGTTCTTCCAGCAAAAAATGACCACGGTGGATCCCAAACAGAAGATGATGGTCTACCTGATGCCGGTGTTCATGGTGTTCATTTTCATGAGCCTGCCGGCCGGCCTGAACCTTTACTGGCTGATCAACAACATCCTGTCCATCGGCGAACAGTACCTGATCCACATCAGGACCCAGCCCCCGGCCGAAGCCTGAACTTTGCCCGTTAAAAGTAAATCGTGATTCGTAAAATATTTCGCGATGTTTCGCGTATTTAGCGGGAAAGTGTGCCCGGAAACCTGCCCACTAAAAATTACTAAATTGGTAAAAACACATTTAGAGTTTATCCTTAAACAAGCTTTGGGTCAGCATAAACGAGCGAAAAGGCATGTGGTGAGCCTGTCAAACCATGCCAGACGAGGAACGCGAGTGAAGCGTATCCACAGCGATACGGTGAATGAGCGTGACGCAGTATGGCGGTTTTGCAGCCGTTTATGCCCAAATTGTTATTTGAGGATAAGCTCTTAGTGTCCTTTCGTGTTTTTTGGTGGGAAAGCCTGTGGTAAAATTTCAAGCGACAACCAAACAGCGGATGAAATCAAAATGAGTTTAATAATCGAAAAAGAGGGAAAAACAGTAGAGCAGGCCATGGAGAAGGGTTTGCTGGAACTGGGGGTGCGCCGCGAGGACGTGGAAGTGGAGATCGCCTCTTTGGGATCCTCCGGATTCCTGGGGATCTTCGGCGCCAAACCGGCCAAGATCCGCATCAAGCTGATGCCCCGCCCCAAGGTCAAAAGCATGGTGGAAAGCATTCTGGAAAAGATGGGCATGCCCGGCGAAGTGAGAAGCTTTAGGGAAGAGGGAAATCTACTGATCGCCAGCATTGACTGCCCCACCGGCGATAAATATTTAAAGGCCAACCGGGGCGCGGCCATCGAAGCCATGGATTACCTGATCAACAAAATCTTCCGGGAATCGGAATACGACATCCGGCTGGACATCGGCGGGTTCCTGGAATCGCAGAACGACGATTTAAAAACCCGGGCCCTGGAGTTGGCCGAAAAAGTGAAGCAGAGCGGCAAGGAATACGAGATGGAGCCAATGCCGCCCCATAAGCGCAAGCTGGTGCACCAGACCCTGGAAAAGCACGCGGAGGTTAAGACCTTTGCGGTAGGCAACGGAGACCGGCGCCGGGTGATCATCTCCCTGAAAGGCGCTCCCGGAGCTCCGGCCGAAGGCGGCCGCCCCGCCCGCAATGACCGGCGCCCGGCAGAGCAGCAACGCGGCCCGCGCCGCGACGGACCGAGACCTGACGGCAAACCTGCGGCTCCGGCTGCAGCCAGACCAGCCGCTCCGATGGCTCCCCGGCCGGCACCCAGACCGGCCCCAGTGTCTTCCAGACCGGCGACGCCGATGGCTCCCCGGCCAGCCCCCAGACCGGCCGCCCCGGCCGAAAGGAATTTCCAGGACCGCAGCCGGAGACCGGCCCCCAAAGCTCTTCCGCCCCGGACCGAAATGGCCAGACCCCAGGCTCCGGTGAACCAGGCGTCATTTGCCCCCAGATCCAAGAAAAGAAATACCAGGTAATGTCAGAATCTTTTAAAATAAAAAGGCTCTCTAAAACTGGGAGAGCCTTTTTTATTTGCCTTGATTTTGAAAAAACTTTGTAGTATGCTATACGCAGAAATCGTCTGTTTTTTCGACGATCGTTTTTATTTAACCATCCAATATCTCCGGGACAAGACAGGATTAACATGATTACACGGGATTAACCCCAAATTAAAAAATCCTGTCAAATAGAAAATATGATCTCTTCCGATACCATAGCCGCTATCTCCACCGCCAGCGGCCCGGCTGCCCTGAGCATGATCAGGGTTTCCGGGCCAAGATCGCTGGAGGTCGCCGCTGCAGTTTTTAAGGGAAAGTTGGCTCCCAGCCAAATGCCCTCCCACACCCTGCATCTGGGAAGGATCGCCGGGAGTAAAAGCCTGTCCGCCGACCAAGCCATGCTGGCAGTAATGAAGGCTCCTCATTCTTTCACCGGCGAGGACCTGGCGGAGATCACCTGCCACGGCGGGGCGGCCGCCCCCCAGGCCGTTCTTCAGGCTTGCCTGGACGCCGGGGCCCGCCCGGCCAGGCCGGGAGAGTTTACCTTAAGGGCCTATCTGAACGGCCGACTGGACCTGGCCCAGGCCGAGGCGGTCTGCGACATCATCAACGCCAGAACCCAGACTGCGGCCCAGGCCGCGCTGGAACGGCTGGAGGGCGGCCTGTCCCGCAAGGTGGGCGGCATCAGGGAGCAACTGCTTTCTCTGCTGGCCCTGCTGGAAGCCTGGGTGGATTTTCCCGAAGAGGACATTCCCCCGGCCGAATACCTGCACATAAAGGAGGACCTGGATCAAGCCATAGAAAAAACAAAACGTCTGCTGGATGACAGCCGGGCCTCACTGATCCTGAAGGACGGCGCCCGGGTGGTGATCGCCGGCCGGCCCAACGCCGGAAAGTCCAGCCTGTTCAACATGCTGTTGAAAGAGGAGCGGGCCATAGTCGCCCCTTCGTCCGGCACCACCCGCGACGTGCTGGAGGGCTGGATAGAGATCGGTGGCATCCCGCTGAGGTTGTTCGACACCGCCGGTCTGCGGGAGACCGGCGACGCCATAGAGCTGATCGGGGTGGAACGGGCCAGGGGCAAGATGGAGCAGGCCGACCTATTGCTTTTAGTGCTGGATGCCACCAGCGTTTTGACCGGGCATGACCAAAAACTTTTAGAGCTGACCTCCGGATTCAACAGAATAGTGCTGGCCAACAAAAGCGATCTGCCGGTAGAACTTGAGGTCGAAAAAAACTGGCTGAAGATATCCTCTTTGACCGGGAACGGGCTGAAAGAACTGGAAAACGCCATAGTGAACGCTCTGACCGGCGGCCACAATTGGGAAGCCGGGGCCGCGGGCGCCTCCAACAACCGGCAGATGGAGGCCTTGAACCAGGCTGCTAAGTTTTTGAGCCAGGCCAGGCAGGGGCTGGAGCAAAAAGTTTCTTGGGAGTTTTTGGCCCAGGATATCAAGGAAGCGGTCAACAGCCTGGGACAGATAACCGGGCAGACCATCGGCGATGAAGTGCTGAACCGGATATTTGAGCAGTTCTGCATCGGAAAGTGAACCGGGCTTTTCCATCCGCAGATTTCGCAGATTTACCCAGATTTTCCTATGTGAATTTAAATCGTTGTGTAAAAAGAGCGGATTAAGGCATGCCGGATCACCCAAGATTTTAGGCTGTACAAAATCCCGTTAATCATGTTAATCCTGTCTATTCCGAAAAAGATATGAGCAATAACTATCTTGACGCCAATAAGGCCCTGTGGGAGGAACTGACCGAGATCAACGTCGGCTCGGCCATGTACGACCTGGAGGGTTTCAAACAAGGCGCCGAGACGTTGGACCCAATAGAAATCGAGGAACTGGGCCACGTCAAAGGAAAGTTAATTCTCCATCTACAATGCCAGTTCGGCCAGGATGCCATCTCCTTAGCCCGCAAAGGAGCGGTGGTAACCGGGGTGGATTTCTCGGAGAAGGCCATCGCCCTGGCCAAGTCCCTGAGCGCAGAACTGAATGTTCCGGCCGACTTCGTTTGCTGCAACATCTACGACCTGCCGCAGCGCCTGGACAAGGAGTTTGATATCGTCTTCACCTCGGGCGGAGTGCTGTGCTGGCTGCCGGACCTGACGAAGTGGGCGCAATTGATAAACAGGGTTTTAAAACCCGGAGGGTTCTTTTACATCCGCGAGTTCCACCCGGTGGCCGCGGTGTTCAGCAACGATTCAGCCGACACCGAGCTCAAGGCCCGGTATTCATATTTCCACCAGGACCAGCCCCAAAAGTGGGACGACTGCTACGCCTATGCCGACCACAGCAAAAAGACCAAGAACCCGTCATACGAATGGCAGCACCCTCTGGCCGATGTGGTCTCTTCCCTGCTGGCGGCTGGATTGAGGATAGAGTTCCTGCACGAATTCTCCCATTGCAGTTACGATTGTTTCCCGTTTTTGGAAAAGGGCGCGGACGGGCGCTGGCGCTTCCCCGGCGGAAAAGACTTGATACCGCTGATGTTCTCGCTCAAAGCGTTGAAGCCTGTTGGCGGGGGCATATGAAGCCGTTGCTCATTCCGGTCATCCGCATCGTAACCGTTCTCGGGTTTTGCGCGATCTCGGCCTCGGTGGCGATGTATCTCCTCCAGGACCGGATGATCTTTTACCCCCAACGAATACGCCGAAGCGATCTGGACGCGATCAAATCCTACCGAAACGTAAGAGAGGTGGCCGTTACCGCCCGTGACGGGACCGTGATCAAAGGATGGTTCGTGGATAACGGTAATCCCGGCAGGTCGAAACTGCTGTTCTATTTCGGCGGAAATGCCGAGGAGGTCTCTTACCTGATCCCCAAGGCGGCCGGATCCAAGGATTGCTCCTTTGTCCTGATGAACTACAGGGGATACGGCCAGAGCCAGGGGAAGCCCAGCGAGACCAGCCTCTGCAGCGACGCCCTTGAAATATATGATTCTTTTGCCGGCCGGACCGGGGCCAAGGACCAGAGGATAATAATCATGGGCCGGAGCATCGGGACCGGGGTGGCCGTGTTCCTGGCAAAAAACAGGAAAAGCGACGGTGTTATCCTCGTTTCACCGTATAATGACTTTAAGTCCCTTGCACAATACCATTTCCCATACCTGCCGGTCGGCCTGATGATCAAGTATAAATTCAATTCCGGGGAAAAAGCCCCCTCCATTAAATCGCCTTTAATGATCATGCTGGGCACCGAGGATAAAACGATACCACCCCAACAATCACGGTTGCTGGCACAAAAATGGGGAGGCATGGTTACCATCAAAGAGTTTGAGGGTGCGGACCATAATACATTTGGTCATGGTTACTGGCAATGTATAAAAGAATTCCTCAATCAATATTGATTTTTGCCGGCTATGCCAAATATTTGCCTCAGAACACAGCAATAATGCGCTAATCTCATATGCAAAAACTTGACAATAATCAAACCGCTGATTTTATCGCCTTCACTCTTTCCAAAATAGAAACTACCGGCTTTGTTTCCCCTTTGAAAGAGTACGCGCAAACTAATAGTGAAAACGTTTCCGGCCGGGCGGTTGATTCCCTATACCAAAACCTTTGCCAGGGGATGTGTTTCCGGGATGCATTCCTGGCCATGCAGATCAGATTCCCGGCTTTGGTCGAAGAAATTTTAGTGACGGCAATAGAACAAAGTATTTTGGATTACGCCTTGGCCGAGATGGACAAAATATTCAAAACATCGGATTCTGATTCTGAAAGACTAACTGCCTTGCATTGTTTAAGAGACAAATACAACAGCAGTTCAAAGACCGAAACAATCTGTCATGGTTGTTTGATCCGAGAATTTGAAAATATATTGAAGCGGGTAGAGACCGAAAACGCTTGCGAGATAATTTTTGAACAAGACGGCGAAAAATATTTCAAACAGACCTACATCGGCCCCAAAGTCGTAAAATATACGGAACCCTGCCATTCCAAAACTTATAAAACCTTGTTGGCCCATCTAAAAGAGATATCCGGCCAATCAAAACCCATTGATCTGAACGGCAAAAAATATACTGCTAAAAAAATTGAAGAAAATAAATTCAAATTAGTGAGAGAACAAGCTTGTCTATCTATGACCTTTAAGTAACACTTAACTATTTCCCAGAAAATCATGTCTCAAATACCAGAAATAACAACTTCCCGTCTAATCCTGCGCCCCTTCACTTTAAGCGACGCCCCCGAAGTCCAAAAACTGGCCGGCCGTTTGGAGATCGCAGACACCACGATGAACCTGCCCCACCCCTACCCCGACGGGGCGGCCGAATCCTGGATCGGCACCCACCAAAAGACCTGGGAGCTGGGCTCGGGACTGACCCTGGCCATAACCCTGAAGGATTCGGGGCAGGTGATCGGGGCCATCGGCCTGACCATCAACAAGGACCACAACCGGGCCGAGATGGGATACTGGGTCGCCGTGCCCCATTGGGGAAAGGGATACTGCACCGAGGCCGCCCGGGCCCTGCTTGATTACGGGTTTTCCGGACTGAAGCTCAACAAAATATACGCCACTCACCTGGTCCGCAACCCGGCCTCGGGAAAAGTGATGCAGAATATCGGAATGAAATACGAAGGCTGCCTGCGTCAGCACGTGAAAAAGTGGGACAAGTTCGAAGACCTGGCCTATTACGGTGTCCTGAAGAGCGAGTACAAAATTTGACAGGAGTGCCTTCGCTGAAGCTATGGCACTTGAAGAAGGCAAATAGGAAGCGTAAGCGAATTTACATGATTTATCTTACACTTTGGATTATCCTGTCCATCCTGTTAATCCTGTCTAAAGAGAGATCCTAATGCCAAAAAACAAATACGGCCTGACCCTTTTGGGCCGCAAGGTGATTAAGCCCTCGGGAAAGTTGGAAGCCTTTCCCAACCAGAACCGCGGACGCGATTACCGGGTGACCCTGGAGACCGAGGAGTTCACCTCCCTCTGCCCCATCACCGGGCAGCCGGACTTCGGCGCCATCACCATCAGCTATGTGCCCGACCGGCTGGTGGTGGAATCCAAGTCCCTGAAACTGTATTTGTGGAGTTACCGCAATAAGGGCGTGTTCCACGAGGCGGTGGTCAATAAGATCCTCGACGACCTGGTAAAGGCCGTCAAGCCCCGCCAGATGCAGGTGACGGGCAATTTCAAAGTTCGGGGCGGCATCGCCATAACGGTGATGGCCGAATACCCAGACAAAAACAATTAACAATACAATTTATCAATGATCGGATGAATTGTTCATCGTTCACTGACAATTGCTCATTGAAGAAAGAGATTATGCCATTACGAAAATTTTTAAGCCTTTTCAAACGCAAGAAAAAGACTCCGGCCCAACTGGTTCAACACCATGGTCCGGCTCAGGCCAGACACCAGGCTGAGACCCACAGGAAACCGGCTGCCGTGCCTGCGGCTCATGCCTCCGGCAGAACCCAGACACATCAAGCTCCTCACCCGGCTCGGCCTCACGGCCCGTCAGCTCAGGGACAGAGATCCCAGCCGCATCATACGGCCAGACCTCCCCAGCCCCAGCGGCATCCGGTCAAACCCGGCGCAAACCAACCCCAACCGGGACGACAGCATCCTCAACATCAGGGAACAACACCTCGACATGGACTTCGACAGGGCCAATCCGGCGGCTCGGTGCAGGCGCCGGCGGCCCATCATCCGGCGGGGCCGGTTCACCATGCGCCGGTTCGCCCGCATCAGGTTCCCCATGCTCCCGCCCCGGTCACGCGGATGCCGCACGTCCCCCACGTTCCGGTCTCTCTTCCCCGAGCGCCGAAGCCGGTATCGACTGGACCTACCCTGCGTTTCGACCAGCTGGGACTGAAACCAAATCTGTTGGAAGCTTTGATTACCGAGGGCTACACCGAGCCCACTCCCATTCAGCAGCAGGCCATACCGGTGGCCCTGTCCGGCCAGGACATCATGGGCTGCGCCCAGACCGGCACCGGCAAGACCGCGGCCTTTGCCCTGCCGATTCTGCAGCGGCTGGACCGTCCGGAGATCACCAAGGAACAGTACCGTTCCATCCGGGCCCTGATCGTCACTCCCACCCGGGAACTGGCGGCCCAGGTGGGCCAAAGCTTCGCCGCTTACGGACGGAACATCAACCTGCGCTCGGCCGTGGTCTACGGCGGCATCTATCAGGGCACCCAAGCCAAGGCCATGCGGGGCGGGGTGGATATTTTAGTGGCCACTCCGGGAAGGCTGCTGGACCTGATGAACCAGAAAGTGGTGCTGCTCCACAAGGTGGAAGTGCTGGTGCTGGACGAGGCCGACCGGATGCTGGACATGGGTTTCATCAACGACATCAAAAGGATCGTGGCCAAGGTGCCCAGCCGGCGCCAGACCCTGTTCTTCTCGGCCACCATGCCGCCCGAGATCCGCCAGCTGGCCGGAGGCATTTTGGACCGGCCGGTTTCCATCTCCATAATTCCTGAATTCGCGGCCGCCGATACGGTGGGACAGTCTGTCTATTTCGTGGAGAAGGACGACAAGCCCGAGTTGCTGCGCCATCTGCTGGCCCAAAGCGGCATGGAGCGGACCCTGGTCTTTACCCGCACCAAGGTGCGGGCCGACCGGCTGTCCCGCCGCCTGACGACCTGGGGCATCCCGGCCCAGGCCATCCACGGCGACAAATCCCAGAACACGAGGGAACGGGTGCTGCAGGGATTCAAGACCGGCTCCATCAAGGTGCTGGTGGCCTCGGACGTGGTCTCCCGGGGAATTGATATCGACAACATCTCCCATGTGGTAAATTTCGACATCCCGCACGAAGCCGAAGCCTACGTCCACCGTGTCGGCCGCACCGGACGGGCCGGAGCCCAGGGAACGGCCGTCTCGTTCTGCGACAGCGAGGAGCGGCAGGACCTGGCCCAGGTGGAACGGCTGCTGGGACGCCCTATCCCGGTTGTCCAGGAACATCCCTACCATTCCACCGCGCGGGCCAGTGCCCGCACCGCCCCGGCCCGCCACGGCCGGGGATCCGGATCGAAGCCTTTCCGCCGCCGTTAGTTCCCGGAGAATAAACGTTGGCAGTAACTATTCAGGCCTCGATTGTAAAGGATGTGTTTATTAACCCAGTGGATAAAGTTAACCAACGGGGTCAACCGTATTGCCACGACCTTTCGCTTATGCTACATATTTGCCTTCCCTTGGGGGCCGTCCGCTTATGTTTTATATTATGGCTTCCGCGTGCCTGCACGCTGTAGTAGCTATTAATAGTGGCTGTTTCGGCACGCAAGCGTGTGCCAAAGCTTTAGCGGAGGCATTAGTTTCAGCGAAGGCCTCAGGTCGTGGCAGGCAATCTAATGAAACCCGATGGGCTTCCTCCTACGCTAAAGCTTCCGCTAGCACTATCATGCCAGTCTTCTTTAAGTGCAGTAGCTTTCGCTTACGCTGCATGCTTGTCTACCCTTGAAGGCCGTAGCTTCAGCGAAGGCCTTAGCGAAGGCACTCGGCGGATAAATTAGCCCCAGAGAGGAAATGAAAGAAATTACTCGGCATATGGATTCGTCATCCGGGGTTGAAACCCCAAGAGATTTTTCTTATCCTTTTAGCGGGGGAACCTCGCCTTTTGGCGGGGCTACAGCGTGCAGGCACGAGGAAGCCCAATATGTAGCGTAGGCGAAAGCGGCCCAATGAAGCGCGGATAAGAATATTTGTCCTGCATATTCCGGCAACGCTTGTGTAAAGGCCGCCCAATGCTCTGCAGGGGGCAATAAATCTCTTGCAAAGCCCGGTATATGTGTTGCAGAGGCCGCCAAATGTTTTGCAAAGGCCGGTAAATGTGTTGCAAAGACCGCCGCAGGTTTTACAGAGGCCGCTAAATGTTTTGCAAAGACCGCCGCAGGTTTTACAGAGGCCGCCAAATCTCTTGCAAAGCCCGGTATATGTGTTGCAGAGGCCGCTAAATGTTTTGCAAAGGCCGCCGCAGGTCTTGCAGAGGCCGCCAAATGTGTTGCAGAGGGCAATCACTTTTAGGTCATTAATAAGGTATTTTTCAAGGAGAGAACATGTACTTCGTTTCGGTTTATAAGAGTTTTTCGGCCGCCCATCATTTAAGGGATTACGTCGGGAAATGCGAAAATGTCCATGGCCACAATTATCAGGTGGAAGTGGAGCTTAAGTCCAAGATGCTCAACAAGACCGGGATGGTGGCGGATTTCAACGATATCCGGGAGGCCTTGATCAAACTGCTGGCCCGTTTTGACCATCAGGACCTGAACGAGATCAGGCCTTTCGACAAGATCAACCCCACCGCCGAGAACATCGCCCGGGTGGTGTTTGAGGAGATGGCCTTGAAGTTCAATTCCCCCAAGGTCAAGATCAACCAGGTTTCGGTGTGGGAGACCGGGCATGCCAAGGCCGCCTATGGCCCGTTCTAAAAAAGCGGTAGTGCTGCTTTCCGGCGGACTGGATTCGGCCACCGTGCTTTATTGCGCATTGGACCAGGGCTGGCAGCCGCAGGCTTTGACATTTGACTACGGCCAAAGGCATAACCGGGAGATCGTTTCGGCCAAAACACTGTGTAAAAAGGCCAGAGTGCCATTTCAGGTCATCTCCCTAAAAATGCCTTGGCGGGGCAGCAGCCTGCTGGACAGGGAGGCGAAGATCCCCGGTGCCGGGGATGTAAGCAGAATCGGCACAAAGATCCCTTCCACTTACGTGCCTGGCCGGAACACCCTGTTCCTCAGCTACGGCCTGTCCTGCGCCGAGGCTATAGGAGCCGAAGCGGTAATGATCGGGGCCAATGCCTTGGACTACTCGGGCTATCCCGACTGTCGGCCGGATTTCATTGCGGCCATGTCAAAGGTTTTTAAGCTGGGCACCAAGACCGGGCGCCAGGGAAAACCCATCAAGATCATCGCCCCTTTGTTGAAACTATCCAAATCACAAATAATCAAATTGGGAATCAAATTAGGCGTGCCGTACCATTTGACCTGGTCCTGCTACCGCGGAGGTAAGAAACCATGCGGCGCCTGCGATTCCTGCATTTTGCGGGCTAAGGGATTCAGGGAAGCAGGAGTGGATGATCCGGCGATATAAATTGGATTAAACCACAAAACGCCAAAACACAGAGATACTTATTACTCGGAGCATATATTAGTGGACATTCCCGATTCTATCAATCCAATATTATTTGCGTATTTCGGGTATTTTGGTGGAAAAAAGTCTACTATTGGTTCGGCTTACTTCGGCAAGCTCAGTACAAGTCACTCACCACAAGTATCCGCTCTGAGTAGTATGTTCAAAAGTTTCCTAAATATTTTATACTTTTTTACTTTTTTATTTCCGTTAGTATCATTTGCCCAGGATTCCACCCTGAACAATATACAGCGGAAGCTGGACGAACAGAAGAACGCCCGGGTAAATCTGGTCTACAGTTTCAATACCGTCAGTTACGTTCATAAGTTGGACAAGCATGGCGGCATCGAAAAGACCGATACCATCAAGACCTGGCAGAAATTCAAAGGCGATTCCCTGCAGGAATATGCCCTTCTATATTCGTCCGATAAAAAAGAAGAGCGGAACGGGGGAAAGAAGGGGCACCGCGCAAGCGCCCAACTGCCGAGACTTGACGATCCGGCCTACGATTTTCTGGTGGACCAGACAGTTGGTAAGATTACCTTCAATCCCAAAAAGCCCAAGAAAGGCAACCTGGCCGGCGAACTGCTGTACGATCCCCAGAGTCTGACCCTTATACAGATAAACGCCGCCATGTCCAAGCACAAATGGCCGGTAAACGAATTTTCCCTGAAGACTGAATTCGTCCTGGTTGAGGAGTTCCTGTTTCCCTCGAAACTATGGATGCAGGCCGGTTGGAATGCGCTGATCAGCCGGGGAAGGATCCGGGTGGAGAGCAGCAATACAGATTATAATATCTATAAATGACCGTGAAAGCCAGGATTTGCGAAATATTTCATTCCCTGCAGGGCGAGGGCATGTACCTGGGCGAGCCCACCACTTTCGTCCGCTTTGCCGGATGCAATTTGGATTGTGTTTACTGCGACACCCCCCAGGCCAAGGAGGGGAACAAAGCAATCGAAATGGGTCTTTCGGACGTGCTGGACAAGATTAATGCCATTTGCCAGCCGGATGATTTTGTCTCCTTTACTGGTGGCGAGCCTTTATTGCAGGTTGAATTCATTGCGGCCCTTATCCCGAAGCTGAAAAAGCATAATTCCCGGTTGTACCTGGAGACCAACGGAACCCTGGCCAAGGAACTGGCAACGATCGTCTCGGACTTGGATGTGATCGCGATGGACATCAAGCCGCCTTCGGCCTGCGGGAAAGACATCTGGAACGAACAGCGGCTGTTTCTGGAAGCCGCCAGGGACAAGGTTTTCGTCAAGATGGTGATCTGCGATAAAACCACGGCAGCAGAGGTTGAGCAGACCGCCCGGATTATTGCCGCAGTTGACAAGAAAATAGTTTTGATCCTCCAGCCTGCCGAAGGGCCGAATGCCCCCGAAATGCAAACGGTGCGGAGATATCAGGCCCTGGCCGGCGAGCATTTGGACCATGTCAGCATCATCCGGCAGATGCACAAGATCTGGAACATTCCCTGAAACCTTATGAATATTGGCCACAGAAAGCACAAAAATCGTAATAACGTTACTACGTAATAACGTTAAACGTGTTTGCTTTTTGTGCCGAAGTTTACCCTGATAAATAGAAGGGTGCTTTTTATGGTTAAATCGTTACCAATCAATTGTCCCTTATTTTATGTTTGACAAAGAATTCAAGACTGCAGTCTCGGCCGCAAAAAAAGCCGGGCGCCTGCTCAAAACCATTTCCCAGAGCGACCTGAAGGTGGAATACAAGGGCGAGATCAACCTGGTGACCCAGGCCGACCGCGCCGCCGAAGCTCTGGTAGTGAAACTGCTTCGCCAGAATTTCCCCGGCGACGACATATTGACCGAAGAAAGCGATAAGGAACGGACACAGTCTGACCGGCGCTGGATAATAGACCCCTTGGACGGCACCACCAACTACGCCCACCGCTTTCCCTTCTGGTGCGTCTCCATAGCCTTTGAATATAAGGGCCGGGTGGTGCTGGGCGTAATATACAATCCCAATTTGAACGAACTGTTTACCGCCCAAAAAGGAAAGGGCGCCTGGTTGAACGGACAGAGGATAAAAGTGTCCTCGCAGACTTCCCTGAAGAAAAGCCTGCTGGCCACCGGCTTCCCCTATGATGTCCATTACTCCAAAAAAGACAATCTGGACAACTTCAGAAAGTTCATCAAGCGGGCCCAGGCGGTGCGTCGGCCCGGCTCGGCGGCTCTGGACCTGGCCTATGTGGCCTGCGGCCGTTTCGACGGATTCTGGGAAATGAAGCTGAAGACCTGGGACATAGCGGCAGCATCGCTGATGGTGGCAGAGGCAGAAGGAAAGTTGAGCGGTTTCAAAGGAGAGAAGTTCAGTATCTATGTGCCGGAGTGCCTGGCCAGTAATGGCCGGATCCACGTTCAGATGACGGATGTTCTAAAATAGGGTTTTGTCATACAAAATGGATAAAGGGCTGGAAGCGATGCTTCCAGCCCTTTATATTTTCTTCTTGACTGCAATGTTTTTTAAGGGTATAGTTAAAGCTTATAATCCCTTAATGGGTCAAATTTTGCCTAAAGGAAACCATGCCAGAAATAATCCTTGACTACGGTTTAAGTAAAACCACTCTTTCCCTTCCGGATGCAAATCTTGCCGGAATTCTGGAACCGGCCCCGGCCCCCGGACTGGCCGATATCCCTTTGGCCGTAACCCAGGCTCTGGAGCATCCCCTTAAAAGCCTCCCCTTGAAAGAACTTCTGCTGGCCCGCCGCCTCAAAAGCGTTTTGCTGATACTATCGGACCACACCCGGATCATCCCCCATTATCACCAGATACTGGAAGCCTTGTGCGCCCAGCTGGCCCAGTCCGGTATCGACTGCAACCAGGTCCATGCTTTGATCGCCACCGGCAGCCACCGGGCCCCCACCTGCGAAGAGAGGAAGGAGATTTACGGCCAAAGAGTGTTCGACCAGCTGAACCTGTTCGCCCACGACTGCGACAAGGGCTGCATCTCGGTGGGCAAGGTCAACGGCCGGGGGATCGAGCTGAACGAGATGCTGTTGACCTCGGGCTTCACCATCGCCACCGGCAAGATCACCCCCCACTACCTGGCCGGGTTCTCCGGCGGCCGCAAGGCGGTGATGCCGGGCTGTGCCTCCCGCGCCACCATAGCCCAAAATCATGCATTGATAGCTTTAGGGCAGAACGCCCGGGGGAAATTGGAGGGCAACCCCGTTCACCACGAAATGGAACAGTCGGCCGCGCTGGCCCGGATAGATTTTATTCTCAATGTTGTCCCCACGCCGGACGAGAAGATCGCCGGAGTTTTCGCCGGGCACTGGCAGCAGGCCTGGCTGGAGGGAACAAAGCTCTGCCGCCAGGTCTGGTCGGCGAAGTTTGACGGCCCGGCCGACTGCGTCATCGCCTCGGCCGGCGGCCACCCGCTGGACATAGATCTTTACCAGATACAGAGGATACTGAACAACGTGGCCCCGGCGGTGAAGCCCGGCGGCACCATAGTGCTGGTGGGCCACTGCCCCGAAGGGGCGGGCCAGATTGATTTTGGCCGGTGGATGCGCGATTTTTCCGCAGCCGAGATACTGCAGACACCGCAGGACCAGATCACGGCCGAGGCCCACCGGGCCTATGCCACGGCTTTGGTGATGAAGAAATGCCGGGTCTGTTTGGTCAGCGGAATGGATCCGACCCTGGTGGAAAAGATGCAGTTCAAGAGTTTGCCGGACCTGAATGCCGCGGTGGAGTATTTGCGGGAACGGCACGGAAAGGATTTCAGCTGTTATGTGGTGCCTAAGGGCAATGCAATCATGTTGGAATGATTACCATTTCACATTAGTTGTCTAACCCGACTAAAGTATTTTGACACGTGAATAAGGAACAATATATGTCAATCACAAAAACTATCGGCAAGTTGCATTTTGAGGATTTAAGTCCTTCAAGATTTGAGGATCTTTCCTTAAGTATTATTTACCGCCTTACTCGTTGGTCTGAAATATACCACTATGGTAGAACTGGGAATGATTCTAGTATTGATATTCGCAAATGAAATTTTAGAAAACAATCAAAAATATTATGGACATCCGTATCTGATGGAGTCATAAAATAGTGCATTCGGTCAGCTTACCATTGGATGGGACAAGAGTTCACTTTTGAACTTTTAGTGCGTTCACTTTTCAACTTTGGCTAACACCTGTTCTCGGCCAGCCACTATATCACCAACGCCCTGGTCCGCGACATCGAATACGTCGTCTACGTCGACCCCGAGGCCTACGACGCCCTGCCCAACATGGAGGAACTGATCCAGGTAGGCCGGACGGTGGGCGACCTGAACCAGAAACTGCCCCGCCAGAAGTTCATACTGATCGGCCCGGGCCGCTGGGGCAGCCGGGGCGACATCAAGCTGGGAGTGCGGGTGGGATACTCGGACATCAACAACACCGCCAGGCTAATCGAGGTGACCAAGAAGAAGAAGGACTGCGTGCCCGAGCTTTCCTTCGGCACCCATTTCTTCCAGGACCTGGTGGAGGCCGGCATCCGCTACCTGCCCTTGTATCCGGACGAGCCAGGCGCGGCCTTCAACCAGGAGTTCTTCGCCAATGCGCCCAACGTTTTGAGAAAACTGCTGCCCCAGGCCAAAAATCTGGAGCAGGTGATCAAGGTGATCCACGTGCCTAAAGTGGCCGACGGGGCCATGCTCTCGGTGTACATGGACGGCGACCGGGAACAGGCGCTGGGCGCGTTTAAGCGGGGGTAACTCTTTTTCACTATCTTCAACCGTCAACTTTACCTGGCTGGGAGTCTATTGTTCTCAGACCTATCGGAAACCCTCGCAATTTACTTGCCACTTAATCATAAGGATTTGTTACGAAATAACTTGACTAATAACCAATAGTGTGCAATAATAATGGGAAGTGGAATGTGAACACGCCATACGATTAAAATATAGCGCGCTTTTACCCGCTATGAATGAACGCCAGAGGCGCTTGTGGGCCGCTGCCGAAGCCAAAGCCATTGGACGTGGTGGTAT
>JACQXR010000147.1 GCA_016208585.1 candidate division TA06 bacterium
AAGCGCTGGGGATCTGGCATTTACGGCTGGCAGCACGAGGGAGGGCGAGGAGGCGATGATTCTGGGGGCCTGGCAGCAGGTAATTCAAAATTCAAAATTTGAAAATAATGCGGAGAGATGAAATGAACTTTCCCAATGACCTCAAATATGCGGCCAGCCACGAATGGGCCAGGATCGAGGGCGGCATGGCCACCGTGGGCATCACCGACTTCGCCCAGGGCGAGCTGGGCGACATAGTTTTCGTGGAACTGCCAAGCGTGGGCAGCAAAGTTACCCAGGGCAAGCCGCTGGGCACGGTGGAGGCAGTCAAGGCGGTCTCCGACCTCAACGCTCCCCTGTCCGGCGAGGTGGCCGAGATCAACTCAAGCCTGGAGGGCACCCCGGACGCGGTCAACAAGGACGCCTACGGGGCCGGCTGGATGGTCAAGATCAAACTCTCCAATCCCGGCGAAGCTTCGTCTCTGATGGACGCCTTAGGCTACGAAAAGATGGAGAAGCACGGACATTAAATCTAACGCAAGAAGCCCGAAATCGTTTAAAACGTTTAAAACGTTCAAACTGTTTAAACTTTTTGAACTGAGGATAAGATGCCATACATACCTAATACCGATCAAAACCGCGAAGCCATGCTGAAGCGGATCGGGGTCAAAAGTTTTGACGAACTGATAGCCGACATCCCGGAGGCGATCAGGCTCAAGGCCGAGCTGAAATTGCCAAAGGCCCTGGCCGAAATGGAAGCGGTCAAAGAGATCAAAGCCCTGGCCGAGCAGAATAAGCCGGCTTCTTCCCTGGTCTCGTTCCTGGGCGGAGGGGCTTACGACCACTATATACCGGCGGCCATAGATCACATCCTGCTGCGTTCTGAGTTCTACACCGCCTACACCCCATACCAGGCCGAGGTCAGTCAGGGAACCCTCCAGGCCATCTACGAGTTCCAGAGCCTGATCACCGCTTTGACCGGCATGGACGCCGCCAACGCTTCCATGTACGACGGGGCCACCGCTTTGGCCGAGGCCGGAATCCTGGCCTGCAATCACACCAAGCGCAAACAGCTGATCATTGCCCGGACGGTTCATCCTGCCTACCGCCAGGTGCTGACGACCTATGCCGGGGGGGCCGGGATCGCGGTCGTCGAGATTGGATTTAAAGACGGGGTCACCGACTTGGAAGCCTTGAAAAAAGCCGTGGGCCAGAATACCGCCGGAGTGCTGATCCAGCACCCCAACTTCTTCGGGCACCTGGAGCAGGTGGATGAGATCTCGGTCCTGGCTCACCAGGCAGGGGCCGTGCTGGCGGTCTCGGTTGATCCCATCTCGCTGGGGCTTTTAAAAAGCCCGGGAGAGTACGGGGCCGACATCGTTACCGGCGAGGGGCAGCCACTGGGTATGCCGACCAACCTGGGCGGGCCGTATCTGGGGCTGTTTGCCGTCAGGACCAACCTGCTGCGGTTGATGCCGGGCCGGCTGGTGGGCCTGACCACCGACGCCAAGGGGCAGGAGGGAGCGGTGCTGACCCTGCAGACCAGGGAGCAGCACATCCGCCGGGAGAAGGCCACCTCCAATATCTGCTCCAACGAAGCCTTGTGCGCCCTGGCGGCCACGGCCTACCTTTCCCTGATGGGCCGCTCCGGACTGAAGCAGGTGGCCGAGCTCTGCCTGCAGAAGAGCCATTATCTTTCCCAGAAATTAAAACCGGCCTTCAATGCCCCCTTCTTCAAGGAATTCGTGATCCGGCCCAATCGGCCGGTGGAAAAGTTGCTGGAGGAATTGAAGAAGACCGGGATCCTGGGAGGCCTGGATCTGGAGACGTTCTATCCCGAATTGAAAGGCTGTCTGATGCTGGCGGTCACCGAAAAACGGACCAGGGAAGAGCTGGACCTGATAGCCTCGAAGATCAACGGTTAAGGTTCTTAAAAATTTGAATGCCGTCCCTTCGAACCGGGGCGGCATTCTGGTAAAAATAAAAAATTCTATGCAGTATCTTTTGTCATTTTTCGGGGCGGCGGCGCTGGCACTGGGCCTGACCCCGCTGGTCATAGCCCTTTCAGTGAAGCATAAGGCCTTCGACCGCCCCGGGCTACGGAAGGTCCACCAAAAGGAAGTTCCCTGTCTGGGCGGGGCGGCCCTGGCGGCGTCCTTTTTTATCTGCCTCTGGCTGGCCCGCTGTTTATGGCCCCAGCTGTTCGACAGCCTGGATAAAAAACTTCTGGCCTTAACCTTGGGCGGGTTGATGATCTTCGGAATTGGGCTGTACGACGACCTGAAAGACGTCTCGGTGGCCTTGAGGTTTCTGGTTCAGTTTTCGGCGGCCGGGGTTCTGATCTGGGGGGGATTTCTGATCACCATGATCCCCAACCCCTTCGGCGGCCGGCTGGGACTGGGGATCTTGAGCTATCCCTTCACCGCGCTGTGGATAGTGTTTCTGGTCAACGCCCTGAACTTCATAGACGGGCTGGACGGACTGGCCGCCGGGATCAGCGCCATCGTGGCCACCACCATTTTCTTTGTGGCCGAACAGCACGGCCAGTCCCTGGTGGCCCTGACCTCGATATTGATGTTGGGAAGCCTGCTGGGATTTTTGCCGTTCAATTTTCATCCGGCCAAGATTTTTTTTGGCGACTCCGGAGCCACCCTGATAGGTTTTCTCTTCGGGGCCATGACCACCCTGGGCACCATGAAGAGCGTGGCCGCCATTTCGCTGCTGCTGCCCATCGCCGCCCTGGGGGTGCCGATATTTGACACCGTCAAGGCGGTGCTGCGCCGGACCAGGCGGGGACAGAAATTCTACCAGGCCGACAAGGAGCACATCCACCATTTGCTTTTGTCGGCAGGATTTTCCCATCAGGGGGCGGTGTTGTTCCTGTACGGCAGCACTTTTTTCCTGTCGGTGCTGGCCATCATGGCGGCTTCGGCCGACCGCCGGCTGATCTCCATCCTGGCCATAGTTTTCATTGTCATGGTCTGGGTGTTCTTAAAGAAGTGGCAGAAGAACCGGGAGTGAGGATCATAGTTCCGTACCGGAATATATGGGACGCCGATCTTCGCTGATTAATATGGATAAGCATTTATGACGATATTACGGAGGGAAAGAATATGCGCCTGGACAAACTTACCATTAAATCCCAGGAGGCTCTGGAAGCCGCTTCGCAGCTGGCCGCCCAGGCCAATCAGCAGG
>JACQXR010000148.1 GCA_016208585.1 candidate division TA06 bacterium
GATTAATTATCAATTAACCAAGTCCGGCCAGGTCTCGCTCAAAATCTACAACGCCCTGGGGCAGTTGGTGAAGACGCTGGTAAATGAAGCCAAACCGGCCGGGGCCTATCGGGTGGAATGGGACGGTAAAGACGGGGGCGGTTTAAAAGTTTCTTCCGGGGTCTATATTTACCGGCTACAGGCGGGGGATTTTATTGATACTAAAAAGATGGTAGTGATAAAGTAGTTAAGCAGATCAAAAAAGCCGAAGCTTATGCTTCGGCTTTTTTATTTGGATGGACAAAAACGGGACAAAAATCAAACTGCTCAGATTTTACATTCGACCTGATAAGGTTGATTTTACCGGTAAAATGTGATAAAATAATATGTTTTAGTAGACTTTTGAAAATCGGGAAAAATTAAAAATAAAATCAGAAGGTAGCCGCCATGTCTTCCCTTAAACGGCCGATCTTAAAAACAACCCTGCCGGGACCCAGAGCTAAGGCCATCGTCAAGCGCGACCAATGCTCGCTTTCGCCCTCCTATACCCGCGACTACCCGGCGGTGATTGACCGGGGCCAGGGGGTCTGGCTGACTGACGTGGACGGCAACGTGATGCTGGACTTCTGCGCCGGGATCGCGGTCAACTCCACCGGCCACAGCCACCCCAAGGTGGTGGAGGCCATTCAGCGCCAGGCCGAAAAATTCATCCATTTTTCCGGCACCGATTTCTATTACGAGCCCGAGGTGGCCCTGGCCGAGCGGCTCAATTTCATCTCTCCCACCGGTAAGGATAACCGGGTGTTTTTCTGCAACTCCGGGGCCGAGGCGGTGGAGGGGGCCTTAAAGCTGGCCCGCTACCACACCGGACGGCCCCAGTTCATCTCCTTCATCGGAGCCTTCCACGGGCGGACCATGGGGGCGGTCTCTTGCACCGGATCAAAACCCACCCAGAAGAAAGGGTTTTTTCCCACCATGCCCGGCGTTACCCACGTGCCGTATCCCAACTGCTACCGCTGCGTTTTCAACCAGACCTATCCCGGCTGCAGCCTGGAATGCGTCAAATACATAGAAGACACCGTCCTTAAAACCTTCCTGCCGCCGGAGGAGGTGGCCGGGCTGATCATCGAACCCATCCAGGGCGAGGGCGGCTACGTGGTGCCGCCGGCTCCGGCCCTGCAAGCCATCCGCAGGCTGTGCGACAAGCACGGAATACTGCTGATCGCCGACGAGATCCAGTCGGGCATGGGCCGCACCGGGAAATGGTTCGCCATCGAGCACTTCAAGGTGAGGCCGGACATCATCACCCTGGCCAAGGGCATCGCCAGCGGCATGCCGATGGGGGCCATCATCGCCTCGGCCCAGGTCATGAACTGGAAACCAGGCAGCCACGGCAACACCTTCAGCGGGAACCCGGTGTGCTGCGCCGCCGGCATCGCCACCTTTGATCTGATACGGGACGGCCTGATGAAGAACGCCACCGGGGTGGGGGCCTACCTGCTGGCCGAGTTCAAAAGAATGCAGAAAAAATATGACATCATCGGCGACGTGCGGGGCCAGGGCCTGATGATCGGAGTTGAAATTGTGGAAAGCAAAAAGACCAGGACCAAGTCCCACGACAAGATGGAAGCCGTCATCCAGGAAGCCTTCAAGCGCGGTCTGCTGACGCTGGGCTGCGGCACCAACACCTTAAGGATCTGCCCGCCTTTAGTCATCTCCAAAGATGAGGCCAAGGTGGGGCTGGAGATCATCGAACAGTGCATTAAGCAGGTCAGCCGAAAAACATAAACAGAGAGATTTTTGCGCAAGGAACTTTTACCACGGAGTGGCGCCTGCCTGGCCTCGATACAGTCGGTGATTGAGTGCCCCGCCTGGCTTCGATAAGGCCTTTGGCCACTCAGCCGGCGGCGGGGCGTATCGAAACCACCGACCACTCGGCCAACGTCAGGTAGGCCATCAGCGGTTAGTTTTGCAGGGTTTCAGAAAGCCATAATAAATCATAAATATATAGGAGCGGCGATATGTCCAAAAGCAAAGATATGATCCGGATGACCGAGAAATACGGAGCCCATAACTACCGCCCGCTGCCGGTGGTAATCGGCAAAGCCCAGGGGATCTGGGTCTGGGACGTGGAGGGGAAAAAATATTTAGACATGCTTTCGGCCTACTCGGCGGTCAACCAGGGGCACCGGCATCCGGCCATCATCAAGGCCATGACCAGGCAGGCAGGCCGCCTGACCCTGACCAGCCGGGCCTTTCACAATGATCAGTTGGGGCCGTTCCTGAGGAAGCTCTGCCAGTATTCCCAAATGGAGGCCGCCCTCCCCATGAACACCGGGGCCGAAGCGGTGGAGACCGCCATCAAGCTGGCCCGCAAGTGGGGCTACGAAAAAAAGAAGATCACCAGGAACCAGGCCGAGATCATAGTCTGCGCCGAAAACTTCCACGGCCGCACCACCACCATCGTCAGCTTTTCCACCGACCCCGACGCCTACGAGGGATTCGGGCCGGCCGCCCCGGGCTTCAAGATTGTTCCCTATAACAGCCCCGAGGAGGTGGAGAAGGCCATCACCCTCAACACCGTGGCCTTCATGGTGGAGCCGATTCAGGGCGAGGCCGGGGTTATAGTTCCCAATAAGGGTTATTTGACCAAGTGCAAGGAGATCTGTCGCCGCCACAATATACTATTCATTTTAGACGAGGTCCAGACCGGATTCTGCCGCACCGGCAAGCCCTTCTGCTGGCAGCACGAGAACGCCAAGCCGGACGTGATGATAGTGGGCAAGGCCCTGGGCGGCGGGATCTATCCGGTCTCGGCGGTTTTAACCCGATGGAACGTGATGGAGGTGATCAAGCCCGGCCAGCACGGCAGCACCTTCGGCGGCAACCCGCTGGCATGCGCCATCGGCAGCGCGGCCCTGGATGTCCTGAAAAAAGAGGCCCTGGACAGGAAAGCCCGGGAGATGGGAGACTATTTCCGCAAGCAGCTCCGGGCCTTAAAGACCAACAAGATCAAGGAGGTCCGCGGCATTGGACTGTTGACCGGGATGGAGCTGCGTCCAGAGGCCGGCAAGGCCCGCCCCTACTGCGAACGAATGATGAAACTGGGGATGCTGGCCAAGGACACCCACGCCCAGACCATTCGTTTTGCCCCGCCCTTAGTGATCACCAAGAAGGAAGTGGACTGGGCGGTCAAGCTGATAGCCAAGGCGCTGGAGATGGACGTGCCGGTGGCCAAAACCGAAACGCACTGAGGATAAGTAAAAATACTTTTGCGCAGATACATAAAAAGGCGGCCTTCTATTTTAGGCCGCCTTTTTCAGTGATTGCTAAACCGAAGTATTCTAAACGAAATAATATTGACTAATGATAGATATTTTGTTATACTAAATTAAGTTGTAAAGGAGTAAAAACATGAAAAAACCAAACCCCCCTCAAATAAAGGACGCTATATTTATAAGTAGCGTCATTGGGAATCTATTGCAAGCGATAGGGCAAGCGGAAAAGGCAAAAAATTTGCAGACGGCTCAAAATGCATTAAGCAGAGTTACTGCAGAGCGTGAATATTTGAAAAGCCAATTACGTTTATGGATTACCGATAACGCAAAACTTAAAAATCATGCGTTGCAGCTTGAAAAAGAAATGAGTGAATTGCGTAAAATGACCGAGG
This sequence comes from candidate division TA06 bacterium, assembly GCA_016208585.1. Taxonomy (NCBI): domain Bacteria; species candidate division TA06 bacterium. The sequence goes on from JACQXR010000148.1 coordinate 3,650, forward strand.
CACTTAGCCAACAGATTTATTCGTTAAAAAGGCAGCAAAACGAAAATGATAGTATGATTGTCAAGTTGAAAAAAGAAAATGAAGAGTTGAGGAAAGACAATAAAAAATGAATTTCGTAAATGTTGAGAACAAACAAAAAGCGCTGGAAAGGGCTTCTTTTCTTACTGCCAGGAAAGTATCAATTTTTACCAGGGCGGTAAGTAAACACAATATAGTTATTTTTAAACCGTCGCCTGCAAGGCCGTCTGTTTATGGTTCTCAACAGATAAAATACCGGCCAGGTGAAATGCAATTATTATTAAACAGCGCAATTTATAAGAAATTAAGCGACGGCACGTGGTTTGCTGAAATCCCGAGTTGTAAGGGAGTTTGGGTAAATCAGACCGATAAACGCGAGTGCGAAAAAGAATTGAGTGAAGTCTTGGCGGAGTGGCGAATGTTGAAACAACCGGTAAAAACGCGGCGCGGGGCATTGGCGGCATAATATGCCGGGCAATATTAAACGAAGGGAATTGATACGTGGGCTTGGATTGTTCGGTTTTACCGGCCCCTATCCGGGCGGCAAGCATCAATTCATGATAAAGGGCGAGCTTAAGTTGCGTGTGCCTAACCCTCATGGGTCGGGCGATATTGGGATAGACCTGTTAAGACAAATCTTGCGGCAAGCAGGAATATCTTTGGTAGAGTGGGAAAGTAAACTAAAATGATTATTCAATAGTTAAAAGGCTATAAACTAAGGTTGCCAAAAGAAAGGCCGTTCCTAATTTGAAGGGAACGGCCTTTCTTTTTACGAAAAATAGAAACTGCCATTAAAAGGACAGTTTCTATTTTTTATTGGTTTTTATCCATGGCAATACAGAACTGATAAACTCATCGATGAGTTTCAACGAGTTTGGATCCAATTTGTCTAATCTTTCCGCGATATGATGGAGCCTTATTTCTTTTTCGGTGGCTGGTTTGCCTTTGGGTATGGTTATCAGTTGATGAATGCTGATGCCCAAGGCAACGGCTATCTTTCCGGCGGTATTAAGCGAGGGGTTGAACACTCCCCGCTCCAACGCCCCGATGGAAGTATAGTCCAAGTCCGTCCGCTCGGCCAATTGTTCCTGGGTCAGGCCCCGGGCTTTTCGCAGTTCGCGAATGCGCCTGCCAAGTGTCTTCTTTTGCGATTCCATATCGTGTCCTTTTTCATAACTTTACCAAAAGGAACAGAAATAATTAACAGATAAAACACAAGATTTATCTTGACATAATACGAGTATTTATCGTATAATAATGATAACAAAAAACCACAAACCATTAAAAAGGAGTCCCACCATGTCAAAAAGGTTCCTTCCCCTCTTTGTGCTGGCCATTCTTCTGTCGGCACAGTTATGCTTTGCCCAAAGCATTTCAAAAGATGTCGTACCAGCGGCAAACACAGCAAGATGTTTTGCCGTCGGTAATGTTGACCTCAGCAGTGCCAACGAAATTGCCATTGGCGAAAGCGAAAGTTTTATGTGGTACGATGGCAATTTTCCCCAATACCGGCGGGCTCTTTATGTCTACAGACCCGGCACTGGGATCGTATGGTACGATACCATGTACGCAGGCGAGGGGGGCGTACAGGCTGTTTGCATTGGCGATGTCAACAATGACGGCGTAAATGAGATAGCTGTTTTAAACGGTAGCGCCACCGACGGCGGTCAGGCTCATTTGTCTATCTGGGCATATTCCGGCGGGGATATTTGGACTAATGTTTGGGATACAACATATTCGAGCCAGCGTTTTGGTGAGAGAGACCTAGCCATAGGCGATTGCGATAACGATGGTCAAAATGAATTGGTGGTCGGTTTTGACTGGTATGGCCGGTGCTTCCGAGTTTATGAACATACCGGAAGCAACAACTTTACGGAAAGTTTTAATAGCGGCTATATAAGCGATGTCCGCAGCGTTCAAGTGGCCGATTGCGACAATGACGGCAACAATGAAATATTAGTGGGCACGGCCAATTGGGGCACATGGGATGTCAGGGTCTATAAATGGAACGGCAGCGCCTACGCGTTGCAGTGGGATAGTCCGACCATTGGCCAGATGCATGCGGTATGCGGCGATGTTGACAACGACGGTTTGAACGAGATTGTTGCCGCTTCACATGGTGGTGACTGGCATCCGGATAGCGTCGGCATAAGGGTTTATAGATACAATGCCGGCACATATAATCTGCTTTGGCAAAGTCCCAAAATATTGGCCTGCGACGTGCAGATTGGCAACGCGTTGAATGTGAGTCCATCAAAAAACCAAATTCTCTTTAGCGCCGTTTGGTGGTCAGATGTCGCTTCAAGTTTTGACACTTGCAGCGCAGGCTGGGGCGTCTATGCATGGAATGGCGCTACTTTTGAGCTGAAATACTTCCACCAAACGGAACCCAATCACTGGGAGAGCTGGGTTGGCATAGCCGATGCGGATAATGATGGGATCTCTGAAATAATCTCTGCGCCAGGGCAGATTGTTCTCTATCAGGCAAGCGGATGGACGGGAGTGTCATCCGGTTCAATTACACCGACAAGAGATGCCGCATTATTTCTCAATCAGAATTATCCAAACCCAACACAAAGTTTTACAACCATTGCATACTCCATCCCCAACAATGGTTTTGTAAAACTTAACATATACAACGCACTTGGCCAGGTGGTAAAATCGGCCGTCAACGAAGCAAAGAAAGCCGGCAATTACAAATTCACCTGGAATGGCATAAACAATGACGGGCAAAGGGTTGCCAGCGGCACATATTTATACTCTCTTGAAGTTGACGGCAAGGCAACCACCAAGAAAATGATGATTTTAAAGTAGTTAAAATTGTCGTTAAAAAGCCCCGATATAAATATCGGGGCTTTTTGCTTGTATTTTATATCTATGGCTGCCTATAAGAATTCATGGGTAAGCGGGGGCGCAGGTAAATTACCAAGTGTATGATAGAGCGCAAGTTCAATGGTGCGATAATAGCGGAAGCCGTAAGATTTTCTCATGGTCAACTTTGCTTTCAGGTTGAACCCTTCGGTAATACCGTTTGAAAGACGTGGCGTAACGAGGAACCAGTTCAGCATAAGCTGTTTATGGCGGCGGAATCGTTTGGCCACTTTCTTCAATGGCTCCAACCGGGAACGCATGACCAGGGCGATCCAGGAAGATAAAAACTGATCTGCCTCGGCAACGGTGGCGGACTCCCAGAACGACAGGCCTGCGTGCCGAAACGCCGGCACTGTGCCTACGCTAAAGCTACGGCAGGTGCACTACGGCCTGCCTGCGCGTGGCCGCTTCGGCATAGGCAGGCGCGCAGGCAGGAGTGCGACTTTCAGCAAATAGCTCCGGGTGGTTTTCAGATTGTGCCACAATAGCTCGGACAGCCGGGCCAGTTGCTTTTCGGTTTGGTTCTCCTTGTTTTTCAGGATGTACCGCCGGTTGTTTTCCAAGAGCGGCATCCGGCCCTTTCTTTTCAGTTCGTGAGTCTCTTGACGGCGAATGGTGTCGCGGGCGTAGTTGAGGTACTGCATGATGTGAAAGCGGTCCAACACCATCAGGACGGCGGGCGCCTTTTTCCTCAGCACTTTCAGGTAGGGCTTCCAGAGGTCGGAACAAGTGGCGGCGATGCCACGGCATCTCTCTTGTCCCAATCGGACGAAGAATCGCAGCAAGGTTTTGACCTTACGGCTGTCTCCGACATAGAGCAGTCGCCGGCAGCCGGCAGCCAGCTGATAGACCAGGATGAGGAATTTTGAAGGCCTGGTAGAGGATTTCATCGACGCCGATAGATTTGATGCCGTCCATGTTCCGATGGGCCAAGCCATACGTCACCACATTGCTGACAGCATCACGAACAATATCCCAGGTAACGCCGAAGGAACGGGCAACCTGCATCCACGATAGATGCTTCGCCCAGTGGGCCAGGAATACACGGAACACCGTGCATATCGGGCTTTTGCCGCTGGCCCACGGCATCGCTTCCACCGTCGGCCCATGTTCCGGACAATCAATACAGCGGGGCGCATAGAGCAAATAGGCAGGGTAGTTCCACAACGGTACAAACTGGAAGCGCCGCTCTGGCAGGTGATCATAGACCGGGCCTTCCTTGAGGCAGAGGTGGCAGCGACCCGGCCGGCTCTTGGCTGAGAGCACCGGTATCAAAGATGATCGTCTTTCTCCGCCGGGTAGAAAAACGTGAGGGCTGATGAATAAAACCCTTGATTTTATGGCAGCGATGGAGTATAGTTTCTACGAGCATTGTTGGCACTCCTTCTGTTTTGAATGGTTTGGTGTAATCCCATTCTAACAAAAGACGCCACAATGCTCAAGCTCTTTTTCACTCCGCTCATCCACAAATTCTCTAATAGATCCCTGTTCAAATGATCCAACTTTCCAACATATCAGTTTCCTTCGGCGAAAAGATCCTCTTCAAGGATATTACCTGGAACATCGGGCTTTCCGAGCGCATCGCCCTGGTGGGCCCCAACGGCGCCGGCAAGACCACTTTGTTCAGGATAGCCCTGGGCTTGCAGGCTCCGACCGCCGGCGGGGTGGCCGCAGCCAAGCGGATGCGCACCGGCTACCTGCCCCAGCAGGAGATCGTTTTCAAGGGCCGGACCGTGCTGGAGGAGGCTTCCTCCGTTTTTGCCGACCGCCACGCCATGCGGGACGAGGCCGAGGAACTTTCCCATTTGATGGCCGCTATGTCCCAGGACGACCCTGAACTGCCGGCGGTGGTCGAGCGCTACGGCGAACTGCATCATCTGTTTGAGGAACAGGACGGCTACCAGCTGGAAAGCCGCACCAAATCTGTACTCCAGGGCCTGGGCTTCTCCGGGGACGACTTCTCCCGTCCGGTGGAGACATTCTCCGGCGGCTGGCAGATGCGCCTGGCCCTGGCCAAGCTGCTGTTGCAGGAGCCCTCCTATCTGTTTCTGGACGAACCCACCAACCATCTGGATATCGAGTCCATGGAATACCTGGAAAATTTTTTAAAAAGCTTCAAGGGCGCCGCGGTGATGATCTCCCACGACCGTTATTTCCTCGACCGCACGGTCAAGAAGATATTTGAACTGGAACACGGCCGGCTGAACGTCTATCACGCCAATTATTCCGGGTATCTTTCAGAAAAGGAAAAACGGCGGGAGCTGCTGATCAAGCGGCAAATTGAACAGGACAAGGAGATTGAACATTTAAAGGAATTCGTCTGCCGCTGGAAGGGCAATTATATCAAGCGGGCCATGGTCACCAGCCGGGAGAAGATGATCAAAAAACTCCAGCAGCAGCGGGTGGACCTTCCTTCCACGGTCAAAAGTTTCCGGCTCAACCTGCCCCAGCCCCCCTACTGCGGACGCAATATGGTTACCCTTAAGGATGTCTCCAAGCACTACGGCGCCAAACAGGTTCTTAACAGTGTGGATCTACAGGTGGAGAACGGGCACAAGCTGGGGCTGGTGGGCTTAAACGGCGCGGGCAAGTCCACCCTGCTTAAAATGCTGGCCCGGGTGGAAACTCCCACCTCCGGGGAAATGGTGGAATCGCCCCAGCTTAGGTCGGCCTACTTTGCCCAGCACACCGCCGAAATGCTGGACGACAAGAAGACCGTCTACCAGCAGGTGGAGGATGTGATCCCCCTGGAAACTCCGGGCCGGATCCGTACCATCCTGGGTTCCTTTCTTTTCCCCGGGGACGATGTCTACAAAAAAGTCTCGGTGCTTTCCGGCGGTGAAAAGGCCCGGCTGGCCCTGTGCTGCACCCTGCTTTTGCCGGCCAATCTTTTAATCATGGACGAGCCCACCAACCACCTGGACCTTAAGGGCAAGGAGATCCTGGAGCAGGCCTTAAAAGAATATCGGGGCGCAGTGGCGCTGGTGACCCACGACCGTTACCTGCTGGATCAGGTGGTGGACACCGTGGTGGAGGTGGCCGACCGGCGGATCAGATTGTTCCCCGGCAACTACACCGAGTATCTGGATAAAAAAGAGTCCCTGCTGGCTCAGACTGTTGCGGCCATTCTCCAGCCCGTTAAGGAAATGGTTTCGGACGGTAAACTGCCGTCGGACAAACTGCTTTGGGCGGAAACTAAAAAACAAAAGTCCCGACAGGCTGCCGGGCAGCGGAAGAATAAGAGGATGGTGGCCGAACTGGAGGAAAGGATCCATTTGTTGGAAAAGAAGCAGACGCTCTTGGAATCGGACCGGGGCGGCCTGGCGGATCCCGCCATATATAAGGACGGCCCGAAGATGAAGGATCTGATGAACGATTTTGACAAAAACCGCAAGGAGCTTAAATATCTGTATGACCGCTGGGAGCATCATCATGAAGAAAGTGGTTAAGACAGGAGTGGTAAGGCTTTTCATCAATGCCAGGATCCATACACTGGCGGACAAAAGTACGGCCGAAGCCTTGGCCTACGACGCTTTTACCGGAACCATCCTGTCGGTGGGAACCCAAAAGGAACTGCTGGCCGGATATAAATCTTTGAAACCCGAGATCATAGATCTGCAGGGAATGACGGTCCTGCCGGGCTTCACCGATTGCCACACCCATTTTTGCGGTTACTCCCTGATGCTCACCCGGCCCAATCTTGACGGCTTGCGCTCCCTGAAAGACTGCCTGGCGGAAACCGCTAATTACCTGAAAAACAAAAAACCCGGCCAATGGCTCTTGGGCGCCGGCTGGAACAAAAATCTCTGGACCGAAGGCCGCCTACCCCACAAAAGCGATCTAGACGCCATAGCTCCCCATAACCCGGTCTTTTTGTGGAGCAAGGACTGGCATACCGCCTGGCTGAATTCGGCCGCCATCAGGGAACTGGAACTGAGTTCCGGGATGAACGGTCTCCCCGGAAGCCTGGTGGAAAAAGATAAAGATGGGCGTCCCTCCGGCATTGTCCGGGAAGAGGCCGCCAACCAATGTTATTCAAGGATCCCCAAGCCCTCGGAAAAGGAACAACGAGAAGCTTTGCGCCTGGGCCAACTGGCCTTCGCCAAACTGGGGCTGACCGGATTTCATACCATGGAGACCGGTTTGGAGTTTTCCCTTTTGCAGCGGCTGAACCGGGATGGCCTGCTGCTCTTGAGGGCCGTGGCCTACCTGCGGGAGGATTCCTTGTCCGAAGCAGTTGGGCTGGAACTCCGGTCCGGCTTCGGCGACGATTTTCTGAAATTCGGCGGCCTCAAGCTTTTCATCGACGGCTCGCTGGGGTCGCAGACCGCTTTGATGCTTAAAGCTTATTCATCGGGCAGATCCTGCGGCCTGCAGGTGGCCGACTACGACCAATTGCTGTCATTAGTGAAAACGTCCGCCCGGCACGGCATGGCCTGCGCCATCCACGCCATCGGCGACGCGGCCAACAAAATGGCCCTGGATATTTACCAAAAGACCAGAAACTTGGACAAGTCTTTGCGCCAACGGATCGAGCATTGCCAGTTAGTGGAAACTTCGGATATATCTCGATTTAAAGAGCTGGGCATAATTGCTTCGGTCCAGCCGGTGCACTTGGTTTCGGATATTGACCTGATCAAAAAACACTGGGCCGGCCGGGAAGCCTCTGCCTATCCTTTTGGTTCTTTGGTCAGGAATGGAGCCACTGTTGTTTTTGGGTCCGATGCGCCGGTTGAAACGCCAAACCCTTTCAAAGCCATCCAGGCGGCAGTGACCAGACAGAAGGAAAATGATCCGGGAACGGCATTTTACCCTGAGGAACGGATAAATATCCGGCGGGCCGTGCGGGCCTACACGGTAGACGCCGCTTATGCCGGAGGGCGGGAAAAGATTCTCGGCGCCTTGAAGCCGGGCAAGCTGGCCGATTTCATATGTTTGTCAGATGACATATTCCAGACACCGGCTGAGGCTATAAGCCAGCTGAAGGTGGAAAGAACATTTGTCGGCGGTAAAGAAATATAAAGTTGAAATGCAAAAAAGGCGGAGATTTGTTTTACAAATCTCCGCCTTTTCTTTATTCCCGGATTCAGCGGCCCGGTTCTCATATCGTCCGGCTTGCCAGACGACGCGTCCGCCGTCGCCTACCTGTCCTGCATCCCGGCCGGCGGAGAACCCTACAACTTCGCTGTTCAGGGTTCTCATTTTAATCATGGCTTGCCAAACAACGCGCCCGCCAAAGGCTGCCGAAGGTGGAAGCCAGCAGAATATAATTACCTTTATGGCATAGTCTGGCTTGCCAGACGTAGCCGGCTAATATTATTGCCTCCATGGCGTAGTCTGGCTTGCCAGACGTAGCCGGCTAATATTATTGCCTCCACGGCGTAGTCTGGTGGGCCCTCGGGGATTCGAACCCTGAACCAACGGATTATGAGTCCGCTGCTCTAACCGTTGAGCTAAGGGCCCAGCCTGAATTTGAATTGCAATTATAGCAAAATTAGCCCGTCCCCGTCAACTGCTATCGCAGCAAAAGCATTTTTTTAGCGCCTTTGATTCCTCCGGCTTCAAGGCGGTAAACGTAAACCCCGTTGCTTACCTTAAGGCCGCCTTCGTCCCGTCCGTCCCACTTAATGCTATGTGCCCCCGAAATCCGATACCCCTCATCCAATACCCTTACTAATTGCCCGGCCACATTGTACACTTTAAGGCTGACCAACCCTGATTTTGCTAATTGATAACTGATAATTGTTAATTGGGCAAATGGGTTAGGATTGTTCTGGTACAGTCTAAATTCGTAATTAGTAATTGGTAATTCGGGTTTGCCGGAAACCCCGGTAAACGGCTCCCCGAACTCCGCCATGATTTTCTGTGCCGCTGTTTTTACCTGCTCCCTGTCCATAAAATAAAGAGGAAACCCGAAAAACACCGTCTTGCCGGAATCCCTCACCGCGCAGGCTTTACCTTCAAAAGGGCTGCCGTCGTTCTTCATATCAATCACGTAGATGGTGTCGGCCCCGGCCAACGGCGCCAGGGCTTCTATATACCGGAAGGTTTTACCCCAGATGGTTGAGGGATATTTTAAAGTATCTACTGTGATATTTTGGTATCCTTTCAAACCTACTGCCGTATTAAAGGAGTCCGCAGTGCCGGAGACTCCTGCGTATGACATCTTAAAATAATCATATAAAGCGCTCCCGATGTTACTACTTGGCTTCCACCCGGCAAACCACATCTTGCCTCCGTTTTCAAGATAGAGCTTTATGTCGTTCACCGCACCTGATGCCAGCATTTGGCTATAGTCATCGGCAAACCAGGCCACGGTGGAATACGGCCCTAAGTCCGCCAATGTCGGTTTTTGCAGGCTTGATCCGTATTCGTGCTGTTCGTATTTATAGCCCGTCAGGATATAGTTATAAAAGCTGTCCTGCTGGGCGTCCCTTGGTAAGTTCCCTGTGGTCCAGTTATAGGTCTCGTCCACCACCAACACCCCCTGATCCAGGCCCAGCAGCACCGGAACGCCGATTACTTCAGAAGCTACCGGGCTTTCCCTGCCATCGCTGTCAACAGCCCGGACGGTAATATAACAATTAATGTTAGATGCCAGTCCCGAAATGGTGTCGGTAACTGCTGTGGTATATTGGCTGTTAGGATAGTACCCGCTGGCATTGCCGTAATATATATTATAGCCTGCAATATTGGCTGCAGCATTCGGCGTCCACTGAACCGCCAGTTCTGTCCCGGTGCCGATGTCGCTTGCCGTAACATCATCCACCTTCTGGGGGTAATTGGCCAGTGTCCCCAACAATCCCATCCCGGCCTTGATGATGCTGGTGACGTAACGCATGCTCATGTAGGTGGTGCTGTCGTTGGTCTGATGATAGACGGTGCTAAATTCTAACTCTTCACTATAGGTAACCGGGAAGCCGCGGATGGAAAATTCCCAGCTGTCGCTGCCGTTAAGATATACGCTGTTATACTCCGGCACCAGGTTGGTGTCGGCCAGCCGGCCGTACCACCCGGCCATCTGGCCCAGCAGGTAGGCGTAGCTTTCCGATCCGGTATAGAGTTTGGAAACGAAAACGCTGTCGTTCCCCTTATAGCCTATCATGTCGTAATTGAGCATGCAGCCGATGTCCATACCTTCGGAAACTGCCTTTTGAGCATAATATTCGCTGCCATACAACCCGTATTCCTCCGCGTCAAAGGCGATGAACCTGACTGTAAAGTTGGGCCGGTTGCCCGGCTGAGCCAGCACCCGGGCCATCTCCATGGCTGCCACCGTGCCGGAGGCGTTGTCATCTGCGCCCGGAGCCTGAGTATATCTTTCGGGACTGTAGGAGTCGTAATGCCCGCCGACGATATACACGACGGAAGTATCCAAAAGCCCGGGTATGGTGGCGATGATATTATGCTGTTTGGCTCCGAAACCGATGTCAAAAGTATCAAGCCTAACATCGGCAATGCCCATGCCCAGGAACTGGTTTCTGATCCATCCCACCACCGAGTCATGGTTGGCGGCATCCAAAAACCTGGTGTTAAAAGACTGCAAAGCTTCGATCCTGGTCCTCACCTGGGCGGTGTCCACCTGATGGACAAGAGTTGCCACGGCTGTATCCCGAGCCAAACCGCTGTTCCTGATTATAGCGGCCGGAGATATTACCATTGGCCGGGGATTAAAAAACTTGACCATATAGTCCCGCCCGCTTTTGATGCCGGCGGCGGCTACATTGCCGGCATCCGTCAGCAGCATGTCTTTCCCGGCATACAAAGCCTTGATGGCCGGCAACTGGCTGTTTCTTTTAAGGTGCACCCAGCGCAGGTTTTCCGAAGGACCTTGGTAGATCTGGTTAGACTCCAAAACCGCTTCATGGTCCGATCCGGACAACTTTTTTCCGACCAGGGCCTGATGGCCGGAAATAATGTGGTACACCGGCCAGTTCTGGGAACCGGCCAGCCGGTAAACATCCGTGCCCGGTGCAAATTTTACCAAATAGAGATCTACCGGTGAGGCCAGGCTTGTCACGGCCGAAACGGTCAGCAAAGCCAAAACTACGGTCAACAGATTTCTTGTCTTCATGAGTTTCCTTATAAAATTATTTTGAATGTTTGGTGCCGCCACTATTTTATCCCATCTATTCAGGGAAGAACTATAATAGAGTTAGAGAATCTAAACTCAACCCCTTCCCTCCTGCGGCGGGCAGGCGCTTCCCCTTCTCTTACTTGCTATTAGCCCACATTTATCCAAGAGAAGGGGATAGAGGGGATGAGTTCCAAAGTGTCCCGGTGTCCAGTGTTCCTGAACGAAGTATATAATCATTTGCCACTATTATACACCCTATTTATGCTCAAGTCTACCCCCTGCCCATGGCCCGTAATTTTGCCACTCTCTCTTTGATCGGGGGATGGGTGGAAAAAAGGCTCATCAGGCTTTTGCCCGAAAGGGGATTGACGATGAACAGGTGCGATGATGCCGGGTTGGCGTTCATCGGAGCCATTTGAACCCCGGTTTGCAGTTTTTCCAGGGCGCTGGCCAGGCCTTGGGGATTTCCTGCTATCTGGGCCCCGCCGGAATCGGCCGAGTATTCCCGGGTGCGGGAGATCCACAGCTTTATCAGCAGTGCGGCTATCGGCGCCAGGATCATTATCAGTATCATCCCCAAGGCTCCCCCGCCGCCCCGGTCCCGGTTCCGGTCGCCGCCGTAGCCCCCGAACATGGCGACGTAGCCCGCCATTCGGGCTATCATGGTGATGGCCCCGGCGATGGTGGCCACCATGGTGGCTATCAGGATGTCGCGGTTCTGGACATGGGCCAGTTCGTGGGCGATCACCCCTTCCAGTTCCTGGCGGTTCAGTATCTGTATGATGCCCTGGGTGACTGCTACCGCCGCGTGTTGGGGATCGCGCCCGGTGGCGAAGGCATTGGGCGAGGCCGAAGGAATTAGGTAGACCTTGGGCATGGGAAGGGAGGCCCGGGTGGCCAGGGTCCGCACCATGTGGTAGAGTTCCGGGGCCTCGGCCTCGGTCACCGGCTGGGCCTTGTAGCTCATTAAGGCGATCTTGTCCGAGAACCAGTAAGCCACAAAATTCAGGCCCCCGGCAAATAGCAGGGCCATTATCGCTCCCTGCTGGCCGCCATAATAACCACCCAATAGCACCAAGAGAATAGTAAGCCCGGACATCAGGATGATTGTTTTGAAAAGGTTCATGAGTTTTTGACCTTATAATTTATATTCTATGAAAGCGTTAAAACTGTTCTGCCGCAGTTTAAGTGTATTATCTATGGGCGATGAAACACTCCCAGTATCATCAAAACCATCCGTTGCAGGATCATCACCATACCACTTTTGGATTTGGCTGCCGGTGGCCTTGATCCTGAGCATTGAATAACCACCGCCAACCGACAAGATAGAACCGGCCCTGGTAGTATAAACCGAGACTTTTATCGTTCCTTCCAGGGAATATCCCTTTCCTTTCGCTTCGGTGGACGATTCTTTGAATCTCAACAAATGGTTATCATAATCCGAAGCTTTCACCCAGGGCGAATAAAACGCCTTAAGAGAAAATCCAACTTTTGCTGCGTCCTTTGTCTTAACCTGGGCGCCTGTCATAATCCTGTTATATGTCACTTCGTAATCCGAGACATTCATTCCGGCATAGTATAATGAGTCCACAGTTTCCCGGTAACCGTAAACATTGTACCAGCCCGCCAGCCCCATGACGTCAAACCGATTCTTGCTGGTTTGATAACCCACGATTGGAATCACCTCCCATGGTTTGCCTGAAAACAACGGATAACCTGCAGTGATCAAAAATTCATAGTTGCTGTAACTGACAGACGATTGGGTTGCGCCGTTAACCCAGTTGCTGAAAGAACCCAGGCTGCTGAGATCCACGTAGTCGGAATCAACCATCGCGTCATTGGGTTGGCTGATAATGGTACTGAAACCAAGTCCAAATATAAATGTCAACTTCTTTGATAGTTTCAGCCTGCTGTTGACCAGCGCTTCGATCCGATACCCATCAACCGGAAAAGCCAATACGCTCTGTCCATTCACTGTATGTTCCACCCAGGTGGTGTCTTCCCAGTGCCAGACACTGGTCGGGAACTTGATATGATATTCGGTATACCCTGATACTTTTTTCCCTTGGAGGGATAAAGATAGATCAATTTTTTCACCCCAACTAAAACTTTTTTGGGGGGTGGTCGTTGGCCCCGCGGAAGCGTTTTCCGGAATTGAGTCCGCCGAGGTGACTGCCGTCGTGTCCTGCGAATAACCGGAGGAGCTGATCAAAAATATGATCAAAAACATAAAACCAATGGTCAGAACCTTTTTCATTTTGCTCTCCTTTTCAATGTTAGTTTTTGTTTAAAAGTTTTTCAATTGTTAACTTCAGTTCATCCAGGTTGCCGGACTTGACTAGGTAGGCGTCGGCCAGCCAGGACGAAAAATCGGCCTTGTAAGCCGGAAAAGCGGTGTTGATGACGATGGGGATTTTGGGGTCAAAATCCCGCATCCAGCGCAGGGCCTCCAGGCCGCCTTCCTCGGCCGTCAGTTTCAAATCCAGCACCACCAGCTCCGGCTTTTCCTTTTCAAAGCACTGCCGGGCCTCTTCGGCCGAGGCGGCGGCAGTAACCTGATGCCCCTGAGCCTCCAGTTCCTTTTGATAAAGCAGACGGATGTTCTGTTCGTCGTCCACTACCAGCAATTTTCCCATATCGCCCATCCTTCCCTTTTAAAAGAGTTGAACTTAACGCTATCCCGCCCGGTGAACTTAGCGCCCTTCGGGTGGGCTTAAAGAATAACTCACCTCCTCTAAGTCCCCCTCTCTTTTAAAAACTTCGTAGTCCGCCAAAGGCGAACAAGAGAGGGGGAAGCCGGAGGCAAGGGGTGAGTTCGGTGTCGGAACAGGCAAAGATAACGTTATAAGGCTTTGTTGCGTGAATAAGGGGTAATTTGGTATAATCGGCCGTGATTAACGAACTGAAAGGGGCCAGAAGGTGAAAACATCGCTCAACAATCAAAAAGGCATCACACATAAAACCAAGAAAAAGGCCCGGTATAAAATAA
>JACQXR010000149.1 GCA_016208585.1 candidate division TA06 bacterium
ATATTGTTTCGAATTTCGATATTCGTATTTCGAATTTCATAAGGAGTAGATAAATGGAAGCCAAACTTAACCTAATCCCTATCCACATCATGGGCAAGCAGTACCTGGCGCCGGACACGCTGACGGTCCAGAAGCTCCATAATAAACGATCCTAACCATGACTAAAAACGCCATTATAAAAGCCATCAGCTCGCACCGGGAGATTCTTGACCGGAACCGGGTACGCTCCATCTCTCTGTTCGGCTCCTATGTCCGAAACGAGCAACGGGACGACAGCGACATTGACCTGCTGGTGGAATTCGAAAAATGCGATTACGATAACTTCATTAACTTGATCTTCGACATGGAGCTGCTGTTGGGCAAAACAGTGACAGTGGTCACCCCCGAAGGCCTGAGCCCCTACATCGCTCCCTTTGTGCTTAAGGAGGTTGAGCCGATTGAAGGACGATAAGGTTTTTCTCAAGCATATCCTGGCTGAAGCCGAGTTTATTGCGAGTGCTACCGCCGGCTTGAACTACGAGGCCCTTCTCAAAGACGGTACGCTCCAGCGGGCCATTCTCCGCAGCCTGGAGATCATCGGCGAGGCCTCTAAACAGGTTTCGCCGGAGTTCAAAGTGGCGCACGAAGAGATCGAATGGAAAGCAATGGCCGGGTTGCGCGACAAGCTGATCCACGCCTATTTCGGCGTCGACTGGCGAACCGTTTGGTCCGTGATTAACGATAAAATACCACCACTAAGAGAAGCGGTTGAGGCTCTATTGAGGGAATGATCAAAATTGATCGAAGGCGATAACCCCGATTTGTTTCGGATTTCGACATTCGATATTCGAATTTATCAAGGAGAACATACATGGAAGCCAAAGTCAACCTGATCCCCATCCACATCATGGGCAAGCAGTACCTGGCGCCGGACACGCTGACGGTCCAGAAGGCCATGGAGTACGCCGGCTACCAGCTGACCCGGGGCTGCGGCTGCCGGGGCGGCATCTGCGGGGCCTGCGGCCTGGCCTTCCGCCTGCCCAACAGCTACAAGATTGAAGTGGGCCTGGCCTGCCAGGCCATGGTCCAGCCCGACATGTACCTGGCCATCCTGCCGTTCTTTCCCAACAAGCGCGGCGTCCACGACCTGGATAAGCTCAAGGCCAACGTCGACACCTTCAAGGCCCTGTACCCTGAGGTGTTCAAATGCGTATCCTGCAACACCTGCACCAAGTCCTGCCCGATGTCCATCGAGGTGATGGACTACATCCAAGCCGTGATGCGGGGCGACGTGGAGCAGGCGGCCAGGCTGTCGTTCGACTGCGTGATGTGCGGGCTGTGCACCTCACGCTGCCCGGCCGAGATCTCGCACGCCAACGTGGCCATCCTGGCCCGGCGGCTGTCCGGCTCGCAGATCGCTCCGCGGGCCGGGCACTTGGCCCAGCAGGTCAAACAGGTTAGAGACGGAAAGTTCCAGCCCGGCCTGGACCAGCTGAAGAAAGCGGACGTCAACAAACTGAAGGAACTGTACAATGCCCGGGAAAGCGAACCGGATAACACGTCGGACGAGTGGGCCCCAAAGACCAAAGAGTATCTGTAAGAATCGCTAAACGCAATAAAAGGACGGTAAAATATTCCTGTCCGTAAAAACCAAAAGAAAGGTAGAAAAACATGCAGAAACAAGGGAAAACGGCGCTCGACCGCCTGTCGCTGAGCGAGATCGAAAGCTATCTGAAGGCGAAAAAAAGGCAAAACCAGGCGGAAAAGGCCAACTTGAAACGAAAACGCCAAAGATTGCAAAATGAATTGAAAGAGGTGGAGGAAAGGCTTTCATCTTTCGGGGCGATTTGCCAGGAACAAAAACCGGCTCCAAGGCCAAAGCCTGTCAGCAAAGGCAAGAGAATGCCCGGCCAGCCGACTTTGGCCGAACTCATTCTGGGCATTCTCAAAAGAAGGGGTCCGCTGGGGATTTCCGATATCAAGAAATCTGTCCTGAATAGAGGTTACAGAAGCGCCAGCAAAGACCTCTCCCAGGGCATCAGAAACAAACTGGGGGGGATAAAGGGAATAAAGAGGGTTTCTCCCGGGGTCTATGGGATTGCGAAATAACCCGCCTTTCGATAGGCGATGATGAACAAATGGCGGCCGTTAGCTGACCTCCTGGCTTCGACACTTGTAGTGCCCCGATCAGGAAGCTTTATTGGACAAGGCTTTTAGAGGTTTACCCCGCCTGCCCCAGCTTGCCCCGCTTGCCCTGCAAAGCGGTGGCAAAGCGGCGGCATATTTCTGGGATGGCAGAGCGCTACCCACTGCAGGCGGATCTTCGACATTTTGCGTCGGCCTCCGCCGACCTGCCTGCCCCAGCCTGCCCCGCTTGCGGCGGCGGTTTACCCCGCTGTGGCGGTAGCCCAGGCGGTGGTCCACCCCCGTTCTCGTAAACGGGGCAGGCTCCGCGCTGGCGAAGGAGGAAGGCTGTTGCCCGCAAACGGATAAAAGTCTTTCATTGAAATATCAATGACTCATAAAGATACTTCAGAAAAAGCGTCGAAGTCGGGAGAGACTGCGCGCGCCCCGGGCCGGGCACCTGGCCAAGCAGGTCAAACAGGTTCGCGGCGGGAAGTTCCAGCCCGGGCTGAACCAGTTGAAGAAAGCGGACGTCAACAAGCTCAAGGAGCTGTACAAGGACAGGGAGAGCAAACCAGACATGGCGCCTGAGGAGTGGCAGCCGAAGGCAAACGACTATCTGTGATAAACTCAGAATCAAATGGAACCG
Organism: candidate division TA06 bacterium; assembly: GCA_016208585.1. Taxonomy (NCBI): domain Bacteria; species candidate division TA06 bacterium. Next base: position 2,753 of record JACQXR010000149.1, read on the forward strand.
CCATAAAATAAAAGTTTACGTAACCGGCAATATGAAAAAAGCCTGCGCCATTTGCGCAAAATCCAAGGGCAAGCGAGCCTGCAAGCAAAAAGACGGAATCATCTGTCCGCCCTGCTGCGCGGCAATCCGCAACAGCAGCTGCGCGGACTATCTGCATTTCAAAGCTTCTGAAATATACGAAGCGTCCAAGCCCGAATATTTTCCTCAAAATAGTTTTATTGCCGCTGTCGACGAGGAAATTGAGGAAACCCTGGATCAAGCGATGGATTTGGTGGAGAAAGGCTCTCTTGAAGAAGCGGAGAATATCGTTGCGGGATTGTTAAGAGATAATCCCCGGTATCATTCCACCCATTTTTCCATGGGCGTGATTCATATAGAAAGGAAGCGTTGGGACGAGGCCCTGTCGTGTTTTGAAAAGGCCATCGATATTTTTCCTTATTTTTGGGAGGCTCATTTCAATAAAGCGTCCGTGTGCTTGAAGAAATATGACCTGAAAAACGCCGTCCTTGCCTACCGAAGGGTTGTGGAAATAGGAGATCCTGACGAAAAAGAAGTGAAGCACGCCAAAAACTTCTTGTCCGATCTGGAACAAGATATGTTGGAAAATGACGGCATCGATTTGGATTCATATTTAAAATCCTCGGATAGGTTTGAACAAGCCTTGTCCTGCATGGACAACCAGGAATGGGAAAACGCCATCGGTTGTTTCAAGGGGTGCCTGAATATAATAAAACGGCATGTCCAATCCTACGGCAATATCGGCCTTTGCCATTTACAATTGGGTCAAAAAGAGCCTGCCATCAAAGCCTTCAACCAGGCGCTTGAAATCGATCCCGATTATGAATTGGCCATTGTTAATAGATCTCTGGCAGTCGCCATGAAAGATGGCGAGAAGCCGGAGCCCGGACGGATTGAAACAGTGGATTATTATAAGGATTATCCTATGAAGGGAAAAAGCTATATCCGATCTTTTATCCAAAATATAAAACAATCTCTGCATAAAAAGAAAAGACAGAGCAAAACTTATCCATCAGAGTAAATCCCTGTAATCTAGTTGGGAGATAAACCATGCCATATACCCCTGAACTGAAACAGCTGATCCAGAAGGTCGCGGCCACCAGGCCGGAGCGGGTGCGCCGCAAGAAGGAGGGCCAGGAGTTCCCAGCCATGAGCATGAAGGAGTGCCAGGCGGTGCTGGACGCCTTCCACCCGGACTGCAAGAAGACCTCCAAACGTCCCATCGGCGTCGGCGTCAACAAGGGCTACGCCATCTCGCCGGAGATCGTGGATCTTTTGGAGGCCAAGAGCCGGGTAGACCCGGACAAGGTCGACCTGACGCCGCGCTATCAGACCGACGTGCTGGTAGTCGGCGGAGGCGGGGCCGGCGCGGCCACGGCCTTGATGGCCGCTCAGCACGGAGCCAAGGCGATCATCCTCACCAAGCTAAGACTGGGCGACGCCAACACCATGATGGCCGAGGGCGGCATCCAGGCGGCTTCCAAGTTAGAGAAAGATTCTCCTTATTACCATTACTTGGACGTGCTGGGCGGCGGTCATTTCAAAAACGTGCCGGAGCTGGCCGAGGCCCTGGTGATGGACGCAAACGAAACCCTGTCCTGGCTGGAATCGCTGGGCTGCATGTTATCCAAATTCCCGGACGGCCGGCTGATGACCATGCACGGCGGCGGCACCTGCAGAAAAAGGATGCACTACGCGGCTGACATCACCGGCGCCGAGATCATGCGCACCTTGCGGGACGAGGTCCACAACCACCCGGATGACATCCGGATCGTCGACTTCACCTCGGCGGTGGAGCTGGCGCTCAACGACCAGGGCCAGTGCGCCGGGGTGGTGGCCTACAACCACGAGACCGAGGAATACTTCACCATCAAGGCCAAGGCCGTGGTGATGGCCACCGGCGGTTCGGGCCGGCTCCACATCCAGAATTTCATGACCACCAACCACTACGGGGCCACCGGCGACGGCCTGGTGATGGGCTACCGGGCCGGGGTCGAGCTGTGCTTTTTGCACACGGTTCAGTTCCACCCCACCGGCGTCTCGTTCCCGGACCAGATCGAGGGCCTGCTTTTAACCGAGAAATTCCGCGGCGCCGGCGCGAATGTACTTAACAGCGACGGCGAGCAGTTCGTGTTCGAGCGCGAGCCCCGCGACGTGGAGGCCGCGGCCCTCATCCGGGAGTGCGTGGCACGTAGGAAAGGCATTGCCACGCCATCGGGAAAAGTAGGCGTCTGGTTGGACTCGCCCATGATCAACGACCTCAAGGGCCAGGGCACAGTGGAAAAGGAGTTCGTGGGCAAGTGGAAGATCTATATGCGGCACGGCATCGACATCTCCAAGGAGCCGATGCTGACCTATCCGACGTTACACTACCAAAACGGCGGCCTGAAGATCAATGCCCGGGCTGAGACCTCGCTGCCCGGGTTGTACGCGGCCGGAGAGGTGGCTGGCGGCATCCACGGGGAGAACCGGCTGATGGGCAACTCGCTTTTAGACGTCTGCGTGTTCGGCCGGCGGGCCGGGCAGTACGCGGCCGAATACATCAAGGCCGGCGCCAAGGACGGACCGCTCAATGTCGCGCATGTGAAGAAATACCACCAGGAGTTGGAGGCGGCCGGGCTGGGCAGGGAGCGGGTGTCGCCGATGCTGCTGCCGGACTACAGCAATCCCGAGGTCAAGAAGAACCAACTGACCACCAGCTATGTGGGAACCATCCGGTGATAAATATAAAATTCAAAACCAAAAATTCAAAATGGCCGAGAGCAATTCAGGCAAGCGATATGATCTACCTGAATTCCGTAGCATAAATATACACTACAGTCCTTTGAGGAGCTGAGGAGATACAGCTTTAAGGATGCGTTCTTGGCGTTTTGTTAATGTGACAATACGGGATAAGGTAAAACCTTTTGACTGATCACGCAAATAC
>JACQXR010000150.1 GCA_016208585.1 candidate division TA06 bacterium
ATGTTCACCGCCCGCTTCACCCCGAAGCAGAACCCGGCGCTTTGGGCCACCTTTATCTTCATCGGGCCTTTTCCTTCAGCTCGGCTATCCGCTGCATGATCAGCCGGCTTAAGCCGATATACCCGTTTTTATCTGCCGGAAAAGATTCTATTTCGGCCACCGTTATCGGCTGGCCGAACCGGGCGGCCAGCGCTTGATTACGGGTCAGCAGTTTCCGCCACCCCTGGTTGGTGCCCCGGATGAAACAGGGAACCACCGGGACCCCATTCTGCCTGACCAGAAAACCTATGCCCGGCTTGGGGTCTAAAAAATTTTCTGTTTTGCTTCGGGTGCCTTCGGGGAAGACCAGTACCGCCAGACCCTGGTCCAGTTTTTCCTTAAGCAGCCTGAAGGCCTGGGAATCCCAGCCACCCCGCCTGATGGGAAAGGCGTTATGGCAGGTGATCAATGCCCTTAAGGGGGGAAAGCCGAACAGCTCTTTTTTAGCCATGAAGGCGGTCTCCCGGCGGATGCAGGATCCCACGAAGACTGGATCTATCAGGGCGATATGGTTGGAGGCAATTATTATGGGACCATTCCGGGGGACCAGCTCCCGCCCTTCCACCTTCCATCTGCAAATGGCGCCGAAATAAAGGTTCAGGGCGTACCAGGTCGTCCGGTAGGCCCGGGAATTAAAGGCCCGGCTTTCCCAGATCATGCTTCGGCCTTCATAACCTTTTCCGCCTGGGCGATCACCATCTCCACCTGCTGGTCAATGGTAAGGGTTGAAGTGTCTATCACCAGCGAATCCGGGGTGCAGGTCAGGGGGCTGTCGTCCCGCTGGCTGTCCTGGCGGTCGCGGGTTTCTATCTGTTTCTCCAGGACTTTTAAATCCATCGTCATGCCATGGGCCTCCAGCTCGGCCTTGCGTCTATGCGCCCTTTCCCGGACGGAGGCCTGCATGAAGACCTTGACCTCGGCGTTTGGAAAGACCACCGTGGTGATGTCCCGGCCCTCCATTACCACCCCACCCTTCCGCCCCATCTGCTGCTGGAGTTTGACCAGCCTTTGACGGACTGACGGAATGGCCGAGATGTCGGAGGCCGCCTGGGAGACTTCCGGGCTGCGGATCGGTCCGCTGACATCAACCCCGTCCAAGAATGTGGCCGGGCCTAAGGGAGCTGGTTTTTGGCTGATGTCCGTCCGGTCCATCATTTTTCCGATGGCCTCCCGGTCGCTGAAAGAGATCCCCAGCCGCAGGGCCTTCAGCCCGGCCGCCCGGTACATGGCCCCGGTATCGATGTAAAGGTATCCCAGTTTCTGGGCCACCAGCCTGGCGGTGGTGCTTTTGCCGGAGGCCGCCGGGCCGTCTATGGCAATTACCGGTTTGCGAAACATCAATGAAAATTACGAATTGCTAAATCTCAAATTTAAAAATACCGTGAACAGTTCCCTGGCATCTATCATCTATCATCCAGGATCTAATGACCGTGATCAGTCCTTCAGCACTTTCTTTAAGGAGATGATAAGTTTCTTGTTCTGCCGGGCGGTGCCGATGGTCACCCGCAGCTCAGTCTGATAGCCGTAATTCTTGACCGGCCGCACGATGACCCCCAGTTTTTGCAGGGCCGAAAAGACCGGCTGGGAATCTGTCTTGGGATCTATTAATATGAAGTTGCCTTCGGACGGCACATAGGAGATGCCCAGAGCCTGGAACTGTTTGTACAAATATTCTTTGCCCTCGACGTTGAGCCGCTTGCTTTTGGCCAGGTGCTTGGCATCATCTAGGGCAGCCAGGCAGGCGGCCTGCCCGGTCAGGCTGATGTTAAACGGCAGCCGCACCTTGCGGATCTGGGAGATCAGCTCGGGGTTTCCCACCCCGTAGCCCACCCGCAATCCCGCCAGCCCGTATATCTTGGAAAAGGTGTGGAGAACTATGGCGTTGGGCCAGTCCTTGAGCAGCTTGATGGTATCGGGGAAATCCGGCCGGTCGATGTATTCCAAATAGGCCTCGTCAAACACCGCCACGCAGCTCTCCGGCACTTTTTGCATGAAGGCCTTGACCTGGGTTTCGTTGAGCATGGTGCCGGTGGGATTGTTGGGGTTGGCGATGTATACCACCTTGGTCTGCGGGGTAACCGCGGCCGCCATGGCTTCCAGGTCGTGGACATAATTCTTTAAGGGGATCAGCGAAGGCCTGGCATCGGCCATCCTGGCCGCTATCTTGTACATGATGAAGGCCCCCTCGGCTATGACCACGTGGTCTCCCGGGGCCACGAAGGTCTTGGTGATGAACTCGATCACGTCCACCGAGCCGTTGCCGAATATCAGCTGGTCCTCGTTCACTCCCAGGCTGGCGGCCAGTCTTTTACCCAGGGCAAAGCATCCGTCGTCGGGATAGAGATTGATCTCCTTCAGCGATTTCCGCAGAGCTTTGACCGCCAGCGGCGAAGGCCCCAGCGGGTTTTCGTTGGAGGCCAGCTTGATGATCTGGCCCTTTATGCCCAACTCCCGGCGTACTTCTTCGATAGGCTTGCCAGGGATATAGGGGCTGATGCTCTGGATATTGGGCCTGGCTTGGGGCTTCATATATAACCTTATGCTGTTTAATGGGTTATAATTATGATTTTAACATAAACGATTATTATATCATATTTAATTCATAAAATCAAGTCAAATAAATATCAATAAATATCAGGATATCACCATAAAATATCCTAAAAATATCATTGTAAGCAAAAAAACGGCTTGGTTAGAGCCGCTTTTTTAATACAACTGCCTTTGTTTTGCTAAAACTCCCCATTTGTCTAGCTAGCGATTGCCGTAATATATACCTGGCAACAAACCGGCAACCGCACCAATGGTCATCCCGTATTTTAAACCGTTGTCTATGTTTTTGGTCAATATCGTGGAAGGCATCTTTTCATTGGCGACCAATAGATCGGAGATCTTATACAAAACATATTTATACCTGACATCGTTGCCGTGATTGAATACGATCTGAGTCCTGACATACTTCAGTGTTCTCTCAAAATCGTACAAACTGATGCTATCGCTGTTTGGCATCTCGACCACCTTCATTGGCTCTCCGGCGTAAACTCTGCCTGCCCCAGCAATGAGTATTTGCATTAGGTGCTATAAATAAATAACCTATTCATCCAGTGGCAGAGATATATGATTAAATAAAGATAAAATCGTGAGCACTTGTAAAGTTTATTTATTTACGGCTACTTAAGACCAAATAAAGTGCCGGTAAACTGTTTTTTCATATGATCTTCCGATTTCCCATTTATCCATTTCCCATTTATTTAGTTTCCCATTTACTTCGTGTCCAATATCACCGGCAGGCCGTCCTTGCCCGAACCGATGATGACTATTTTGGAATTGCTGGACGAGGCCAGCTTTTCGGTGGCCTCGATTCCCTTCCATCGCAGCAGCGGCTCGGAGATGCCCTGGGCCACTATATTCTGGAAGTCGGAGATGCCCCTGGCCTCGATTCGTTTGCGTTCGGCCTCCTGCTTCTCCTTGGTCAAAATGAACTCCATCCTCTGGCTCTCCTGCTCGGCCTTGAGCTTGTCCTCGATGGCGTCGGTCACCTTGCGGGGCAGCTCGATTTTGCGCAACGGAGTGCTCTCCACAATTATTCCCCTCGGGCTTACCATTTCCTTTAGGTCTTCCGAGATCATCTGGGCCAGTGTTTCCCGTTGCGAGGTGTAAAGCGCCTTGGCCTCGAACCCCGCGGTCACCCCCCGGCAGACCGACCGGAATTGCGGCTCCAAAATGACCTCCACATAATTTACCCCCACGGTTTTATACACTTCGGCCGCCTTCTCGGGGTCCAGATGATAGAGTACGCTGGCATCAAGATTAACCGTCAGGCCTTCCTTGGATGGCACGGCCATCACTTCGAAAACCTGCTGGGTCTTGATGGAAAATTTTATCACCCGGGCGAATGGGTTGCGGAAGTTGATCCCGGATTTCAGGGTCTTTGCCGAGACGCTGCCGAAGAAGTCCACCACGCCCACGTGCCCGGCCGGGATTACGGTCAGAAGCCGGGTGAAGGCGATCAGCCCAAACAGCAAAGCCAGTATCATCGAGATGGCGCGCCCCTGGCGGAAGGATTCGTTGTACTGTTTCAGTTTCCGGTCGGCCGCCCAAAGGTAGTAGACCGAGGCTCCGAACACCAGCAGTGAAAAAATGAACAACATGGCTTTTCCTCCTTAAAATATTTTTTTTTTGCCACAGAAACACGATTTACAATTCACAATTTGCAATGGCTTTGTTGCGCAAAGATTGTAAAGATACAGCATCCCCTGATAAATCGATGATTAGACAGCAACCTTATATGACACCGGCATACCTATTTGAGCCAGGCGGTTGAGAATGGCACATCCAATTCTGACTTCGGTTTTTTG
>JACQXR010000151.1 GCA_016208585.1 candidate division TA06 bacterium
AAAAAACCGAAGTCAGAATTGGATGTGCCATTCTCAACCGTATAGCTCAAATAGGTATGCCGGTGTCATATAAGGTTGCTGTCTAATCATCGATTTATCAGGGGATGCTGTATCTTTACAATCTTTGCGCAACAAAGCCCTTCTGATATGAAGCCAGAAGCAGCTATTCGACTGAAATATCAATCACTCTCCCCGCGGCTCGATGAACACACGAGACGGATCTGGGCCGCCACAGAAGCTGGCGCCCTTGGATATGGTGGTATTTCCCTGGTGGCACGTGCTACGAATATATCTCGACGGGTGATTCTCGTTGGTTTAGGGGAGATAAATACCGGTGACATTTTACCGGCAGGACGCGTCCGCCGATCTGGCGGTGGGCGTAAAGCTGCAGTTCATCATCAGCCCGATTTGCGGGACAGGTTGGAAAGTTTAGTCGAGCCTTTAACGCGCGGCGATCCAGAGTCGCCCTTACGCTGGACATGTAAAAGCACACGCTGTCTGTCTCGGGAGTTGATCCGGCTGGGTTATAAGGCAAGCAGCCGGGTAGTTAGAGTTCTTCTCCATGAAATGAAATACAGTCTCCAGGGCAATTGCAAAACAGTTGAGGGGAAACAACATCCCGACCGCAATGCGCAGTTTGAGTACATCAACACCCGCGTTACGGCAGAAATGAAAGCCTCACAACCGGTCATTTCCGTAGACACCAAAAAGCTTGCCCTGAGCCCCTCTTTTACTCTCGGGGCAGGCTCCGCCGAAGGGAAGGAACTTGTGGGGAACTATGCCAATCGCGGGAAACAGTGGCTTAAACTGGGATCTGCGCTAAAGGTCAAGGGCCACGATTTTTCCGATCCTTCTGTCCCCCGGGCTCATCCGTATGGCATTTACGAGTTGACGCGCAACTGTGGTTTTGTCAAGGTTGGAACCGATCATGACCCCGCGACTTTTGCCGTTGCATCCATCAGGGCTTGGTGGCAAGAGCAAGGGATGCGCGCTTATCCCAAGACGAAAAGACTGCTCATTACAGCCGACGCGGGTGGAAGCAACGGAACTCGTTTGCGCTTGTGGAAATGGGAACTCCAGCGTTTGGCCAATAAGTTGCGCCTTCCCATTTCGGTTTGCCATTTTCCGCCGGGCACCAGCAAGTGGAATAAAGTGGAGCATCGACTCTTTTCGTTTATCAGTTCCAATTGGCGAGGCGAACCATTGGTCGACTATGAAACGGTAGTGAATCTGATCGCTAAAACCACTACGACCACGGGTCTGAAAGTTTTTTGCCGATTGGATCGTCGCCGGTATCCAGTCGGACGGAAGATCTCCAATGATGAGTGGGTAAAAATCAATCTAATTCGTAATGATTTTCACGGCGATTGGAACTATACAATTCTACCGCGATGGAAATGTTGACTTGATACATTTATTTTGTCGCAGACCCTAAGTGTCGGGTGTTTGCCGACCAGGAGCTTCAAGCGTTCGGTGAAATCCTTGTAGGGATCAAGATTGCTCATGCAGTACCTTCTGTTTGCGGCCTAACGTTTGAGCTCAGCCGCGGCGCTTGCGCCGTCGGCTAGAGCGAATTGTTAGATGGTTTATTATTTTATCCCTCCATAAGCCACCGGCAATGGACCTGCAGCCACAAGTTTTTTTAAGCGAGAATCTACCGTCAAATTAAGGCCTTCTAAAGTTCTTGCACCGAGCAGAAGCATATCACCTTCTTCACCAAACACAACCTCATCAATTGTAAAAGATTCTTCTATCTTGATGATAGCGAATCCAACACTTCTAGTTATTCTTTGACCATTGGCCATAATAAATGCTAGATCTTTTTTTTCACGAACGACGACTATTTCATGAAGCATTTTACTTGGAATCCAAGTATACTCACTTCCTGTATCAACAAGTATTTTTGGTATTGAAACCGACTTCTTTCTATCAATATGATTTTCAATTATACATTTTGTGTAGAAAGTACCCATGACAATCCTCCTTTATTTTTTATTATTCTTCCATCTAACGATAGAACTCACCTGCCAAAAAGCGCCAGCTTTTTGGTCGGGTGCAGTGATTTGTTAGGCAGTTCTTTTTGACTCACGGTTTGGGCTTTTCGCCGACAGCAATCAACCGCTGGGCAGAACGCCCGTAGTCCTCTCCCTCAAGGTTTCCGTACAGCCTCACATTGCAAAATCCAACCTGCTCAAGACGATCCTTCAACTCCTGCCCTGAATAAACAGTGTGATAGAACTTAAAAGTTTTTGATCTGCCTTTTCGGAGCAGTATCCATTCATTACGAATTCGCGTCCAGTTGTCGAATATTTCATGACGTTGCACCAACATTGTGCCATCAGGGAGTTTTTCTGAATTGGTCGGCTGAAAAACCTTCGCCAACCATTCCTTTCCAACAACGTCGATTAGGCAAGTGCCTCCCGGCTTCAGACTCAAAAACATATTGTGGAGGACTTTAGTATCTTCCTCTTTCTTGTTGAAGTATCCGAAGGATGTGAATATGCTCAAGACAAAATCAAAGGCTTCCGGGCGAACGAAGTCACGCATGTCTTGTTGGATCCATGCGATCTTCACCTTTGCTGCTCTGGCTTTTGTTTTGGCTTTTTTGAGGAGAAATTCGGTTCTGTCGACACCTGTCACAGCAAAACCTTTCTTGGCAAGTGCAATAGAGCATCTGCCAGGTCCGCAGCAAAGGTCTAGAACTGCTTTGCCGGCAGGCTTTACAAGTTTGAGGATTTTCTCAACTTGAGCTACCGCATTCTTGAACCGGCCTTCCGGGAACATGAAAGGATATAGGTCGATCCAAAATGAGTCATCATCAAACCATTCGCGTTTTTTACGCATCTTCATTTTCTTTCTGCCCAACATATATTATACCGCATTTGTGCGGTTATATTAAAACGGGGATTGTTGCCAACCTATGGCTACGCCATTGTTTGGTCAATTGGTTGGTCCATCGTATCACCATCGTTACCCAGCCATCTCAGTCTTCGTCTTTCCATTCCAGCTTGATGTCATCCAGCTCGGCGATGAACCTGGCTAAAAGCCGGGCCACGCGCTTTTGCTGCTTGGAGAGAACGACCTATTGGGCTTTATTCGCTTTTGCTCCATGCTTATGGAGAAGCAGTGGAATTAAACAGCGTAGTGCCCGGTTCACGGCTTTCGAGTCTGGGAAATAAGTTCGAATGTCCGGCTCTATAATAACCGCGCCTTCCTTTGGCGTCACCACTCTAACAACAGTTGTGCCGTCAGCCTTATGAACGGTGATCGCATATCCAGCCTGCAAGGCCCGATAATGCTTGCCGCGAACGCCCCCCGTAAAATCGTATTCGGCGCGCATGTCGTTAACCTCTGCCTTTACTGTTTTGGTCGTCTTTTTATTCATAAAGTTTTCGTTCCGTTGGAGTTGCCTCACGGCAACTGATGATACGTATGTTTAACCTGCGCTCGGCATAAACCACCACCAGCACCCGGCCCTTGTCAGAACTGCCTATGTAAATATACCTTTGCTCATCTACGGAGTGGTTGGGGTCAGGTATCGTCATTGAGAAGGGGTCGAGAAAAACCGTTGTGGCTTTATCAAAACTGACGCCGTGTTTTTTGATGTTCGTTTTTGCCTTTTCTTCATCCCACTCAAAATTTAGTTTCATTACAACTCCTTTGAACCATCGCGTATAGTTTTCAAGGAAATAAGCCTGTCAGTCGTCCTTCCACTCCAGCTTAATGTCATCCAGCTCGGTGATGAACCTAGCTAAAAGCCGGGCCGAGCGCTCCACGTCCACCGCGGCCAGCGTTTCCACTGGAGTGTGCATGTAGCGCAGCGGCAGGCCGATGAGGCCGGTGGGGATCCCCTCGCGCGAGATCTGGATGTCCATGGCATCGGTGCCGGTGACCCCGGCGCAGGGCTCCAACTGATAGGGTATCTCCTCGGCCTTGGCCACTTCCTTCAGTTTCTCCACCACCGCCGGATGCAAATTTGGCCCCAGGGCAATGGTGGGTCCTTTGCCCAGGGCAAAGGTATCGGACTCTGCGGCCATTGGCATGTCGGCGTGAGTCACGTCTATGGCGATGCCGATGTCTGGGTTTACATTATAACTGGCGGTCAGCGCGCCCAGGCAGCCCCAGCCGGCCTCTTCCTGCACCGTAGCCACGGCGTATACGTCCCAACTGTGCCGCATTTTTTTCAGGAGTTCCAGGGTCTTCACCATCACCGCCACGCAGGCTCGGTCGTCCATGGCTTTGCCGGCGGCCCGGTCGTTCTTTAGGTTGACGAACGGCATCCGCATGGTTGCCACGTCCCCCACCGAGATCCTGGCCCGCACCTCCTTTTCCTCCATCCCCAGGTCAATATAGAGGTCGGCCAAGGCTATCACCTGATGGCTTTCCTCGGGAGTCTGAAAGTGCGGCGGCTTGGCCCCGATGATCCCGGGAAAGAACTTGTCGGTGCCCGGCCCCAGCCGGCCCACCGGATGCACCAGCACTTCCTGTCCCAGCAGGACCCGGACATCGAAACCGCCGATCTCGGTAAAGCGCAAAAAACCGCCCTCCTCGATCCGGTTCACCAGCAAGCCGATCTCGTCCAAATGTGCGGCTAACAAAATTTTCTTGCCGGAGGCCTTGGGTCCCGAGCCTTTCTTAAAGGCCGCCACGCTGCCCATTTTGTCTATCTTAACCTGATCGGCAAAAGGCTTCAGTTCCGTTTGGGCCGCTCTGGCCGCCCTGGCTTCGTAGCCCGAGGGACCGGAAACCTGGGTCAGCCTTTTCACCAGCTCCAAAGTGGGGTTGGGCTTGGGGGCTTCGGCTTTTTCACTTTTGGTTTTAGGGTCTTTTTCTTTTGCAGGCATTAAACCGCTCCTAAGGTTTGGAATTTTTCTGTCCGTGAAATATTTTTGATGCAAATTGATAGAGATACTCTCCGGTCAACAGTTTGAAAGGAACCCAGTTGTTTTTGTAAGCTCTTTCGGGGCAGATGCGCTCGCACTGGTAGCAGGCGATGCAGTCATCTTCCCTGAAGACCGGATAGGGTTCCAAAGTAATGACATTGGCCGGGCATTGCTCAACGCACAATCCGCACTTGGTGCAGAGATCATTTTTTATATTTTTCCGGGGCAGCAGTCCCGTTCTCATGTGCCGCAATAAAGCCCGGTGGCTGAACATTCCGGCCACAGTCCGGTTCAAAAAGCCGCCGGGCAGTGAACAGGTATTGGCTTGTGGATCTTCGGCGAACAGCCTGGCCTTGATCAGGACGCTTTCGGCAAAGGCCTTTGCTCTGTCCAGGTCCTGCTGGTCTGGGTGTCCAGCCCCCGAAGCCGGTACCCTGGAAGCAAACGGGGGATATGTATCATATCCCAAACATTGGTAAAAGTCAAGGGTAACAAAGCCTTGCCGGGCCGCCAGGCCGCAGATACTGGGGGCGATGGCCCCTGGCGTCCCGCCATGTGTCACAAAAAAGAAGAAGGGCCGGGGGCGGGATGAATGGTCCGGCAGTTCTTCCAGGAATTTCTGGACATTGTACGGCTCCCGGAAATAAAAGGCCGGGGCGCCCAGGCCTATTAGATCGTACCGCTCCACCAGCATGGGGTCGGCATCCTCCAGCCGCACCAGGGCGCAGGAACCGGTCAGGGCCGCCAGGGTCTCCTGGATGGTCTCGGCCACCTGGCGGGTATTCCCGGTCTGGGAAAAATATATTATACAGCAGCGCATGGGTTTTACAATCTCTACGCAACAAAGCCTATCAGACCAAATCTGGGTGCGTTCATCTGCGTAATCTGCGGATGATGGAATTTTACCGCTTGTATCCGATTTTTCTCAGCAATTCTTTGCGCCATTTTTTACCGTCTTCGTCCTCCACGCCCTTGGGGGATGAGCCGTCTATCACCCCCATTATGCCCCGGCCCTGTTCGCTTTCGGCCACGATGACCTGGCAGGGGTTGGCGGTGGCACAGTAGATCCGGCAGACCTCGGGGCAGTTCTTGACGGCATTGAGGACGTTAATAGGATAGGCGTTCTTCAGAAAGATGATCAAACTGTGCCCGGCCCCAATACTCTTGGCGTTGTCAACCGCCAGCCCTATCATCTCATCATCCGTTCCCTCGGACCTGATCAGGCAGGCCCCGGAGGCCTCGCAGAAGGCCAGGCCGAATTTGATGCCCGGCACGGCCGAGACCAGGATCTCGTAAAGGTCTTCCACTGTTTTGATGAAATGGGTCTGTCCCAGGATGAAGTTGACGTCCTCAGGTTTTTTAATGGGTATCAGACTGGTGTTCATAAAACTCCGGCAGATAAAGGAAGGCGGTTGTTACTCCTGCCTTGTTTTTTTCTTTTGGTTCTAATCATATATTTTTTCTTTTTATCAAATGCGCTTATTTGTTGATGTTCGGTTAAATTTTCTTTAGTATCATATGTTATTATTCTATCGATACTGTTCAAGCGGTTTTTTGCGAACAAAACATATTTTTCATTTATATCAATACCAATAAATCTTTTCCCGAGAGCCTTGGCTGCGACTGCGGTTGTTCCGCTTCCAATAAAGGGGTCTAATATAATTGCATCTTTGGAAAAAGCCGTAAGCCTTACTAAATGCTTACATAAATCTAACGGTTTAACGGTCCTATGTTTATTGTCTAACCCCTTTTCTTCTTTTTTAGGTTTTGATACCAAAAAATATTTGTCAATACTTTCTGTTATATGTTCTGTTGTCATTACATTAGCAGGAAACATCCCCTTACCGGTTAGGATTTTTGTATTTATTAGTCCCACCTTGTTTTTAATAATATTGGTTAAAAAGGTTCCTTCATAAGGTTTTTGCGCCATTACAATTGGTTCAAAACAGGACTTTATTTGTGGGGTTTTCCAACCATCTAAATTATTTTTAATTTCCTGTTTGGTTTTTGAATCACATTTAAGTTTATCGATAAAATGATTTAAGCTCATTGCCTTGGGCTGGTTTTGTGTATACAGCCACATAAAACAATCTTTTATATCGAAACCAGCGTCTTCAATTGCGCACGTCATTCTATGATACAGGCGAGGGCTTGAAAAAGAAAAGAAATAACCGCCCGGTTTTAATACCCTAAACAATTGTTTAGAAACATTTATATACCACGCATAAAAATTCTTTCCCTGCTCTTTATCGTATTTCATGCCAGCTGGTAAGGAAGTTACGACATAACAATTTTTGGTGTTACTAACTTTATCCTCCTGCCATTTATTGTCTAATTTGTCTAAAAAATATGGCGGATCGGTAATAATAACATCAATTATATTATCCTTTATTTGTGGCAGTGTTTCTAATACATCGCCTTTTATAATGTTATTGATTATCTCTTCATTCATTTGGGTTCACTTCTCCAAATTCATCGTATAATATTTGGTACACTTTAAGCTTTACATCTTCACTAGCGCAAGTTTCCTAGTTACGAAATGCAAGAAAGCCTAACTTCATATTTCTAAAGGCGTTACGTATTATTAAATGTATTATATAACTTAGTAAGCTCGTTATTCTATAACGACAGTCAATCCCT
>JACQXR010000152.1 GCA_016208585.1 candidate division TA06 bacterium
TTATTAAAAGAATCGATAGCATTCGATCACGATAATTCAACTGGTTTGCAAAATTATTTATAGGACTATCCTCCTGAAACTCAATGTTTGCGCGGATTGTTGTTTCAGGAAGATACAATTAACGCTTTTTTCAGGTAATATTATTAAGGAATATAAAAATACGACACCAGTTTATTACGAAACCGTTAAGGAAGATATAATCAGAATATTAAAAGATGACTAATGACCTTCTCCTCCCAAATAATCTCCCTCATCAAACGCATCCCGCGCGGCAAAGTAGCCTCCTACGGCCAGATCGCGGCCCTGGCCGGCAATCCAAGAGGCGCCCGGGCGGTCATCTGGCTGCTGCATTCCAGCTCGGGCAAGGAAAAGCTTCCCTGGCACCGGGTCATCAACGGCCAGGGGACTATTTCACTAAAGCCCGGAAACGGATACGAGGAACAGCGGGCCCTGCTGGAAAGCGAAGGAGTGGAGTTCGGCCTGCAGGGGAAAATAGACCTTAAAAGATACCTGTGGCCGGGACCGCCTGCCAAACAAGGCCGGAGAAAACAATAGCTCGGGATCGGCAAACAATTTTCTTGACGCCTCCGTCCGCCGGATATATACTTTTATATGTGACTTCAAATATTTTTCTTCTAACTCATCCTCTCTGTCCCCTGGATAAATTAAGACGATCGTGAGGCCGGGGTAAAAGGGGAAGCGAAGCATGCGCTGGGACTTGCCCTGAGCAATGCCGAAGGGAATACATGCATTAGACAAACGAAGCGGGGTTGAGTCCAAAACAAAGCATTCCCTCTTTGTTGTTTCCTGAGATAGTTGGGCAATCCTTTTCTTTTAATTCCACATCAACCCAAATCAAAACCAAGCAGGAGAAAACATGAGAAAACTATTACCCGTGCTGTTTTGCCTGGATGCTGCTGGCTGTTTTTTGCAAGCCTCAGCAAAACCCCGGCCCAGCTGGCCATCAAAGCCTCCGAGGAAGCTTTAAACCCCGTCCGGACCGAGGCCGCCAAGTTCGTGCCCGAACAGCTGGCCGCCATAGAAGCCATGCTCAAAAGCGCTAGACAATCATTTGAAAAGGGCGATTATAAAGCCGCCATAACCACAGCCAAAGACCTCCCCCTCAAGATCAAGGACCTGGCCACCGCCATCGAGGCCAAGAAAGCGGAACTGCCACAAGATTGGCAGGCCCTGACCGACGAGATGCCAAAGCTGATCACCGCCACTCAGTCAGCCGTTAACCGGGCCAGGGGCGTTGACAAGACCGTTTTGGCCGAGGCTAAGACTGCCGTTGACGGAATGCCCGAAGCATGGAAGCAGGCTCAGGATGCCTTCAAAGCCGGTAACCTGTTCGAAGCCGTGACCAAAGCCGCCGGGATCAAGGAACAAGCTGCCAAGATCATGGCAGACCTGGGAGAGAAACAGGTTGAGACCGTAAAAAAATAATCCGGCTGATTTACTCAACTTATGATAGATCTGCTGTGCAACAAAAGTGTGCAGTCGTTTTATCTGCAGCATGGGATGTCAAAGGCTGCCGGGATGATGATCCGCGACCATACCAAGCAGTCAGGGCGAAA
The DNA here is from genome assembly GCA_016208585.1 of candidate division TA06 bacterium. NCBI lineage: Bacteria > candidate division TA06 bacterium. Next base: position 1,578 of record JACQXR010000152.1, read on the forward strand.
AATATCAGAAGGAACTATTTCATGAACTTAGAACTGCTGCTTTCTTTCCTTGGTAAGTTAGAAAAATTGAAGTGCATGCCCCGGCATTCTTGGACTTCAAGTGGAAGACAAGAAAGCGTAGCAGAGCATTCCTGGAGACTGGCTGCAATTATTTATTTATTGAAAGACGAATTGAAAGGTTATGATATTGAAAAGATGCTCGCCATGGCTCTATTTCATGATTTAAGCGAGATAAAACATGGCGATATCCCCGGCTTTGACAAAACAGATGCTGATGTGAAAAACGAAAAAAAGGCCTTGGCGGATATTTCAAAAGAATACAATCAACTTGGGATCGGAAACATTATTAATACGATAGACGATTTTGATGGGCAGTTCTCAAAAGAAGCCCAGTTAGTAAAAGCACTCGATAAACTGGAAGCAGTTATTCAGCACAATGAAGCTGATATAAAAACATGGATTGACAGAGAATACGGCCTTAACTTGTCTTATGGTTTTGAAGAATGCCAGATTGAAAACACCATTGCTGATTTCAGAAAACTGGTGAAAGAAAAAACGATGGAAAAGATACACAACCAAAATCCCCGTATTTGAAAGACATCATCAAACATATCCGGGCCGAGTTGCTTCAGAATGTGGACCCCGTCTACCGCCGGGGAGCTATGAACTATTTCAAGGAAGGCATAGTCCTGCACGGAGTGCGCCTTCCGGCGGTGCGGACTATCTCGGCCAAGTACTACAGTCAGTTGAGAGGACTGGACAAGAAAGAAATCTTCGTCCTATGCGACCGGCTGCTAAGCTACGGCACCAGCGAGGAGCGCACCATCGCTTTTGACTGGGCCTGGCACCGGCGCCGGGAATTCCAACCTTCCGATTTCAAGACACTGGAACGTTGGCTGCGCGACCAGGTCAACAACTGGGGCGGGGTGGACGACCTGTGCCGCCGGGCCTTCGGGTTTTTTATCTGCCGTTATCCCCAATTCCTGCCCAAAGTTTTCGGCTGGACGAAAGCCCGGAAGTGGCATATGCGCCGGGCGGCGGCGGTGATCCTGATCGCTCCCGCCAAACTGGGCCGGGCTTTGCCGGAGACCCTTAAAACATCGGACGCGGTGCTGAAAGATGAGCATTACCTGGTGCAAAAGGGCTATGGCTGGCTGCTCAAGGAGGCCTATGTCATATTTCCCCGGGAAGTGTTTGGGTTTGTGATGAAGAACAAAGACCAGATGCCCCGGACGGCTTTGCGCTATGCCATAGAAAAAATGCCGCCGGTGCTATGCAAAAAGGCTATGGCTAAATACCTGAATTCCGTAGCATAAATATACACTACAGTCCTTTGAGGAGCTGAGGAGATACAGCTTTAAGGATGCGTTCTTGGCGTTTTGTTAATGTGACAATACGGGATAAGGTAAAACCTTTTGACTGATCACGCAAA
>JACQXR010000153.1 GCA_016208585.1 candidate division TA06 bacterium
CGCCGCGGTCTGCCGGGACACCGTAATCGACAAGCTGAAAACCGCCAAGACCGTCCGGGACGAACAGGTGTATAACGACGACGGCATCGGATTCCTGTTCGCCGCCAACAAGGACACGGTTTACCAGATGTACGTCAATCCGGCATCCGCCATATGGGACCAGCTGATAGACAATACCCGCGATGATTCGGATGAAAAGTGGAACGGAGGCTTCCATGCCAAGTGCGGGATAGGGAAATCGGAATGGGTGATGGAGATGAAGGTGCCCGTGAAGGATATCGGCCTGCCGGCGCCGGACAAGGGCGCCGAGTTAAGGATGAACATCCGACGTAAACAGCAGCGCAACGATCAGTCGGCCCTGTGGATGTATGACTGGTCGTACCTCCCCCGGAACTTCGGTATCGTCAGGTTCAAGTGACGGGGCATGGGACGTCCTGAGTACTGCTGCATATCTGATTCCGCCAAAACAATGCTGATCGCCTTCAACAAACCCTACGGCGTGCTTTCGCAGTTCATCGCCGACGGTTCTAAAAACAGGACTTTGGTCGATTTCGGCTTCCCCAAGTGCGTCTATCCTCTGGGCCGGCTGGACGCCGATTCCGAGGGCCTGTTGCTTTTGTCCGATGAGCCGGAATTGAACGCTTTTTTGCTTAGCCCCAAGCGCGGCCATTCCCGCACCTATTGGGCCCAGGTGGAGAACATCCCTTCGGAACAGGCGTTGAAAATATTGCAAAGCGGCATCGTGATTGAACAATATGAAACCCTGCCCTGTTCGGCCATGATTCTATCTCCCCAACCGGAAATCGCAGAACGTAACCCGCCTATCCGGGTCCGGAAGAACATCCCCGCCTGCTGGATAGAGATCACTTTAACCGAAGGCAAGAACCGTCAGGTGCGCCGGATGACGGCGGCCATAGGTTTTCCTACCCTGCGGTTAGTGCGGATGAAGATCGGAAGCTATCGATTAGGCGGCCTTAAGCCGGGGCAGTGGAAGCCGGTAAGTGCCGGGGAAAGAAAAAAAATATTTAACGGGTAGAAAGGGAAAAAATGAACGCAAAGAAAATCTTCTTTTTTGTCATGCTTCTGGCCGGGTTTTGGGCATGGGTTAAACCGGGCATGGCCCAACAGCCGCTCAAGGGCCAGCTGCGGGTGGCTGATTCCACCTTCATCCAGATGGTAAAGACCACCGACGGTTCCAGCAATGTGGGCTGGATCACTCAGATCGATTCGCTCAATATACAATTAGAGACGGCCGTTACCACGATCTCCATTCCCATCGCAAAGATCACCGCGATAAAAGAGATCCCGGCGGAATCCATCAAGGACGGCGAATACTGGTTTCCCAATACCACCCGGCTGTTCTTCGGGCCGACCGCCCATATGCTAAAAAGCGGAGAGGGATATTTTTCCGACACTAGGTTTTTTTCCCCAGGTGGTGGTGGGAGTGAGCAATTTTATAACCCTGGGCGGGGGGATGTCGCTGTTTCCTGGAGCCGGCCTGGACCACCAGATATTTTACTTTATGCCCAAAGCCGGAATGCCGGTCAACAAAAGGTTTCATCTGGCCGGAGGGGCCTTGATCATCAATATACCGGGTTCCGACCAGGATGTCTCGACGGTGGGCGTGCTTTACGGGGTCGGCACCTACGGCGGACGCGACCGCAGTTTTACCACCGGGCTGGGATACGGTTTTGTGGGCGATGAAATGGCCGACCGGCCGATGGTAATGATAGGCAGCGAGTACCGGGTCTCCCGCAGGGTCTCGCTGGTAACCGAGAACTGAATCTTTCCCGGGCTTGACCAGCCGCTGGTTTCGGGAGGCTTCCGGTTTTTCGGCGAGGGGCTGGCGGTGGACCTGGCCCTGATCAACGTGCTGGGCGAAGACATGCTGTTGCCCGGCCTGCCGTTCATAGATTTTGTTTATAATTTTTAATGTTTCATGCTGCTGGCTGCAAATAATATCTCCAAATCCTTCGGCGGCTTAAAAGCCCTTCAGGATGTCTCCTTTGGCATCGAGCCGGGCCAGATATTCGGGCTGATCGGACCCAACGGCGCCGGAAAAACCACTTTGTTCAATTGCCTCACCGGCGCATACAAGGCCGATCTGGGAAGATTTATTTTTAATGGTGCAGATATTACAGGCTTTTCCGAGGTTAAAATCGCCCAGGCAGGCATATCCAGGACTTTTCAGAATATACGTTTGTTCAAAGAAATGACCGTTTTGGAAAACGTGATGGTGGGCCGCCACCGCTTGGGGCGGGCCGGCCTGGGGAGCGCCCTGGTCCGGAATCGGAAAACCAGGGGCGAGGAAACCGGTATCCGCCAAAACGCCAGGCGACGGCTGGAATTCGTGGAGTTGGCCGGAGCTTCAGGCCTGCTGGCCAAAAATCTGCCTTACGGTCATCAGCGCCGGCTGGAGATCGCCCGGGCTTTGGCCGCGGACCCAGGGTTTTTATGCCTGGACGAGCCGGCCGCCGGAATGAACCCCAGCGAGGTCTCCGGCCTGATGGCCCTGATCCAAAAAATCCGGGACACCGGCGTAACCGTGCTGCTGATAGAGCACCACATGAAGGTGGTGATGGGCATCTGTGACCTGGTGCTGGTCTTGGACGGCGGAGTGAAGATCGCGGAGGGCCGCCCCCCGGAAGTGCGCAGAGAGCCTAAGGTGATCGAGGCTTATCTGGGCCGGCAAGGATGAGATAGATGAATCATATTCTTAAACTGATATACCGAATGGCCGCAATTTTATTGGCGGCGGCGGCCGTATTGCTCCTGTTCAAGGTTTGCCAAAAATACCAACGGGCCAGGGAGCAGGCGGCCCAACAGGAATGGGCAATAGAACTTTCCAACCGGGCAGTGGCCTTTTCCCAAAAAGGGAAGTCTTTGCAGGCCGTCGGCCTCTTGAAACAGGCCCTGCGCCTGGCGCCCGGGGATTCCGGCATCATAGCTAATCTGACCAATGTTTATGGCAATATGATGGTCTTGAACTATCAACAGGGTAACTTTCAAAAAGTGCTGGACCTGGGCGCCGCCGCCAGGCGGGACTCAGCTTTAAGCGCCGTCATATATTATCTTAACGCCCAGGCCTTTTGCCTGGACAACCAAAACGATTCCGCCATTTATCTGCTGGAGACGGCCAATAGCGCACTGCCCTATAATGTTGACATTGCCCAGTGCCTGGCCCAGCTAAAGACTGAAACCCTGACCGAGCAGGGCTTTGAACAGGGGCGCAGCGGTTATTTTGAGATCCGGTTTGAAGGGGCCGAGAACCGGGAGGTGTCCGGCCAGGTGCTGATGCTGCTGGAGGAAATAAGGGACCGGGTGGGCAGCGAACTGGGCCACCGCATCCGGGGCAACACCAGCGTGATCCTATACAGCGGCCAGCAGTTTAGGGACATCACTCAGCTGGCATCCTGGGCCGGCGCCGCCTTTGACGGCAGAATCAGGATCCCGGTGGCCAATTATCAGAACGATCGGGTGCTGCTGAAAAATGTGCTGACCCACGAGTTTACCCACGCCGCCATTTACGATATGACCGGCGGGTGTTGCCCTGCCTGGCTTAACGAGGGACTGGCCATGTTGCTGGAAGGCCTGAAGCCGAAGGAACAGATTTATATTCCCTTGAAAGAACTGCAAAAGCCTTTTACCGGGCTGGAAGCCGGCCAGGCCCTGCTGGCATACAAAGCCAGCCTCTCGGCCTCATATTATCTGACCAGTCAGTATGACTGGGCCTTTATCCGCCTGCTTTTTTCCAAAATGCGGCAGGGTGCTGATTTCGGCCCTGCTTTTAAGGAAGCTTACGGAATAAACGTGGATGAATTTGAACAACGTTGGAAAGAAAACATTGCCAAATAAAAGCACCGAGGCGCTATCATGTTGCGAAAATATCGTCTCGTGGTTCTCGTGGCCGTGCTGGCCCTAGCCTTGTTCTCCTGCACCAAGTGCCAGCCGGAGGAAATTGGCCATGCCCCGGACTCGCCCTGCAACCCCTATCCCCCGGACAGCACCACCAATGTAGAACACACCACCCTGGACGTCACTTTAAGCTGGACCGCCGCCGACCCCAACTCCGGCGATGTTTTGACCTGTGCCCGGTATTTTGACACCCTTAACCCGCCCGAAAACCAGATCGCCGCCGGCTTGACTGCCAGCAGTTATTTTATGACCGGACTTAAACCAGTAGTGTCCGGTCATTGATTTTAGAATAATCTGCAACTCTATATTACCTGAAAAAAGCGTTAATTGTATCTTCCTGAAACAACAATCCGCGCAAACATTGAGTTTCAGGAGGATAGTCCTATAAATAATTTTGCAAACCAGTTGAATTATCGTGATCGAATGCTATCGATTCTTTTAATAA
>JACQXR010000154.1 GCA_016208585.1 candidate division TA06 bacterium
CACTTCGCGTTGTTGTTGGCTTCGTAATCGCAGCATAATTCCTCCTTTGTTGTCCCTAATTATACCATTTTCTAACGGCCAACGGAAGTGAAATCCGCATGTTTACTGCATATTTGTCACTTCTTTTTCAGTGAAAACTATTTAGTGATCCCCCGTTCCGAGCCTTCGATGAACTCCACCATATGCCTTACCTCCGGGGTCATCTCCATCTCTTCCTTAAGACGGGTCAGGGCCTGGGTGGTGTTCAGGTTCGACCGGAAGATGATGCGGTAGGCCCGGTCCAGCAGCTCCCGCTTTTCCTGGCTGAAACCCCGCCGGGTCAGGCCGATGGTGTTGAGGCCATACATCTTCAAGGGATTGCCGAAGGCCTTGGCATAGGGCAAAACGTCCTTCTGGACCGCCGAAGATCCGCCCACGATGCTGTGGCAGCCCACCCGGGAGAACTGGTGGACCGGGGTCAGCCCGCCGATGATGGCAAAGTTCTCGATGATGGTGTGGCCGGCCAGGGTGGCCGAGTTGGCCAGGATCACATTGTCGCCCACCGTGCATTCATGGGCCACGTGGGAATAGGCCATCAGCAGGCAGTTGTTCCCGATTTTTGTCACCTGGCCCTCCAGGGTGGAGAGGGTGACTGTGACGAACTCCCGGATCACGGTCTTTGCGCCGATGACCAACTTGGTCTTGGCCCCTTTGTATTTCAGATCCTGGGTGTCGCTGCCGAGGGAGGCTCCGTGCCAGACCTTGCAGCCCTGGCCCAGCTCGGTCCATTTGTGGATGGCCACCGAAGAGCCGATGACGCAGCCGTCGCCCAGCGCGCATTCCGGGCCGATGATGGTGAAGGGGCCGACCGTAACGTTGTCGCCGATCCTGGCCGTGGGATCTATAATGGCGGTGGGATGGATCTGGTTGGGCATGTTCTAAATGAAGTAAAGGTTGTAAATGTTGTAAAGGTTGTAAAGGAAGTAAAGGTTGTAAAAGACAAAAAGGTATAGATGTCAGGCTTGGTTTAGACTCAGACGAAGCCGATGAAGAAGAAACCCGACCTCATTGGCCCGTGTCGTCATTTGCTCGTGTTTTTCCTCTGTTATATAACCAAGATCCTTGCTGAGTATCAGAAAATATTTGATCTCTTCCAGAGAACCTTCGGAAATGGTCAGGAACCGACGGAATTCTGCGCGGCTTTTCTTGGAACCCTCGGCTATATTGGCTGCAATGGACATAGCCGCCCGTCTCATCTGCGGAGTTAAACTGAATAATTCATCTTTGGGAAAGCTTTTAGTTATTTTGCACAATTCCAGCACCAAGGCATGGGCCCTTTGCCATACCAACAGATTGGTGAATTTAGGAGAACTATTGGCCATAACAACCTTTCAGTCATTTAAGGCTTTTCCGGCATTTACATCGCGCCGAAGCTCACTCTTTTATCTTATCGTTGATCATCTTTTCAATCTCAGGCAGCTTGTTCAACGGAACCGAATTTAAAATCTTTGTCAGGTTGACGACGGTTTCATTTCGTTTAAGGCTGATCAACGGGTGGGTTTCGTTTTTCGCATCTTTCTTTTCAGGCGTCCAGACCAACAAGTCGTTGGGCGTGCATTGCAATAACCCGCATAGCTTTTCGACCGTTTTTAAATTCAGGGAAGCGATGCGGCTGTTGACGATCCTGGTGGCAAAATTGCCGGAATAACCAAGATTTACCAGATAGCTGAAAGGTTTGTCTATCCCGCGAGCCTTGAATATGCGGCTGAAGTTGAAGGTTAGCATGGTTCTGTCGTTTGTTTTGTGGTTGCCGGAGGCATAGATATGAAAGTTGCCGTTGTTTTACAGAACAAACACGTTTAATTATAAAACAAATTCGCTTATTATCAAAATACAATCATTTTATTAGGGAACAAATACGCTTATTTACAAAAAATGGACATTTTAGTGCGGAAGTCGGTCATTTGTTTATAAAAGTAAACCACTTGTTTATGGGAATGGGTCGTTTGTTTTAGAAAATAATTACTTTGATGTTTGCTAACGTTATTATCAATCCCCTGCGATGCTGGTCTTCTGGCTACCATTGTCCTACACTTCTTGAGGGGAGGATTCTATCCTGACTTTATTCTTGCCAGACATATTCTTCAGGAGCAGGAGGTATTTGTTGGACGCGCCACCGCGCCTTCCGCATCAGTTTTTCAAACGAAAGCCGTGTTCTAAAGTCCTCGCCTCTTTGGGGAGAATTTGGGCCAGCGTTCCATATTGTATCTTGATAAGTTGGGTTGTAGCGCTCCTGTAGCATTCCATTTGGTATCAAAGCAACGGTTGTGTGAACAAGCTGGTTGTGCCCGTTTGCATTGTATTTGTATTTGTATTTAACAAAGGCAGTTGTCGTAAGAAAATGGTCTTCGTTGATTGAAATAATCTTAGGAAGTTTTCCTTGCTCATCAACATTTTGCCCGGCTCGTTTTTGCCTAATGCGCATGGAAATTTGTGATGTCTGTATCCGAGCGACACCAACTCCATTCTTTTCTGCCTTCGAATCGACAAAGAGGGCTTGTTTTATTGCATATTGTGGAAGAAATACATAGCAAGCACGTTTATAATCAATCTTTCCAAATAGCCTTTGATTGACGCGAGAAACGCCCATAACATCTAGCGCTTCTCTTGTTATGTCTTCTCCAATATCTTGTGCTAAATCTGATTCGTTCGAAAAGATTTCCGCTGCAGTTGAACGAAAATCAAATACTGCTTGGGCTACCAGCCGGAGAGTGGCCTTTTCGATTTCCTCCAAACGGTCCAGGTTATCGATCAAAGAGCGGGGGTCTATTACCATTTTCTTCCCTTTCTTTCAAGATTCGTTTAAGTGCAGTCTCAACAGCCTTTTTTTGAAATTCAATACCAATGTAATTCCGATTAGTTCGCATTGCTGCAATAGCGGTAGTTCCGCTTCCCATAAATGGATCAAGAACGGTATCTCCAGAATCCGTTAGCAACCTTATGGCTCTTTGTGGTAGTTCTATGGGAAACATGGCTTCGTGTATATCATTAATCCTTACAGATGGAAACTTCCAAACACCCCTTGATCCCCAATCCTTCCATTCATTATTTGTTAGGCGGTTTCTATCATACCGCGTTATTCCAGGTTTCCAGAATATATACAGGTATTCAAATTCATCCACCGAACGGTAAGAAAGACTAGCCCAGCGCGAATTCCTCCATGCGGCATCTTTTACCCAAACGCGTCTATCGTAGGGGTAGAAACCTGCAGAGAGAGCCCATTCCTCAATTAGGCCGCCAACGATTTTTACTCTCGTTTGTGGTTTGTGTTTGCCTCCTCTAATATTATTGCCATTAAGCCTTCTATCAACAGTTTGTTCGCTACATCTAAGTAATTGGGCAAGTTGCTGGCGTTTATAATTTGGATGTTTCTTAATGGCCTGTAGGACATCTTCTTTGGTAATCGGAGAATTTTTTCTAGATACAACATCCGCTTGTAATCTCGGCATGGAAGCGTCTTTGAAACAGAGAATGTCTGCGATATTAATTGCCAAGAAACCGCCTGGGATAATTACCGAAAAATGTTCTTTTATCACGGTTCTTATAAGCGACTGCCAATCATCAAAGGATAGGCCTGCCTCATATTCTTTGCCGACAAAATATGGTGGTGACCAAATGCTTAATGCGATACTATTTGGTTCAATACTCGATATTGCCAACCTTGAATCGCCATGATAAATCGAATTTGGCTTGAGATATTCCCTCTGGGAATTGTTGTCAGGTTTGCGGTATAGGATGCTCAAACGGTTCTGCAAATCAACAGGTAACCGTAATATATTTGGGGTATTGTTGGTAATTATCTTCGCTGGTGCTATTGTCATGCTCATTCTCCTTTTAGGGGTTCTTCTTCAATGTAGAAAATTACGCTATCTTTTCCAACTCGAATTATTGCTGTCGCTTTTGTCTTGGAGGGGGTGCTCTTTGCCTTCGCTATGCGTTTTCTTCCGCTTTCCGCCGCTTAACGTTCATTCTTGCTATGTTTATTTTGCCCAAATAGTGAGTTTTGGAAGTTGTTGCGTAAATTTTCCTACTATAGGTGGATTTACGCAACTGTTGCATATAGTTTGTCAGTAAACGTCATCTGTCCACTATGGCCGCGGTCAGCTCGGCCTCGCAGACCACCTGGCCGTCCACCAGGGCCTTGCCCGCCATCTTGCAGATGCCCCGCTTGAACGTGACCATGGTCAACTCGAATCTCAGCTGGTCGCCGGGCGCCACCGGCTTGCGGAACCGCACCTTGTCTATGGCCGCAAAGTACAGCAGTTTCTGGTGGTAGTTCTCCACCGAATGCAGGATCATAAACGCTCCGGTCTGGGCCAGGGCCTCCACTATCAGCACCCCGGGGAACACCGGGTGGTCCGGGAAATGTCCCTGAAAGAATGGCTCGTTGATGGTAACGTTCTTCAGGCCCACCACCCGTTTGCCCTCCTCCAGTTCCAGAATCCGGTCCACCAGCAGGAAGGGGTAACGGTGGGGCAGCATTCCGGCGATGGCGTTGATATCGAACACCGGGCCTTTCTTCTGGCGCTCAACCTCGTCGTAAACTTTTTTCAGTTCCTTCACTAACTTGACATTTGAGCGGTGGCCCGATTTTATGGAGATCACGTGGGCCCGCAACGGCCGTCCCAGCAGGGTCAGGTCGCCCAGCAGGTCCAGGATCTTGTGGCGCACAAATTCGTCGGGATAGCGCAAAGGCTCCTTGTTCTCGATTTCCTTTTCCCCGATCACCACCGCCGAGTTCAAACTTCCGCCCTTGATCAGGCCCTGGGCCCGCAACTGTTCCACGTCCCGGGCCAGGCAGAAGGTTCTGGCGTCGGCCAGTTCCTTGTCAAAGGTCTCCCCGCTGATGGCGAAGGAGGCGTACTGGCTGCGCAGGATATGGTGTTCAAAGTCTATGGTAAAGCTGATCCGCAGCTCGTGGCTGGGGCTGGCCACTAATTGGACGCTGCCGTCGTTGATTGAAACCACCTTGGGCAGATCAAAATAAATCCTGGGAGCATCCAATTCCACCGTGCCGGCCTGCTTTAGAATATCCAGAAAGGGGCGGGATGAGCCGTCGCCGATGGGGGGCTCGTTGTTGTCCAGCTCCACCCGGAGGTTGTCTATCTCCAGGGAAGCGATGGCCGCCAGCACGTGCTCCACGGTGTGGACCTTTACCATCTGGCCGCCCACATCCCGGCCCAGGGTGGTGCCCCGGGCGGTCTCCACCACGTATTCAATCAGGGCCGGGATCTCAGGACTTTGGGGGATATCGGTGCGGATGAAAATAATGCCGGTACCGGCCGGGGCCGGCTTAAAGGTGAGGTTGGTCATATTGCCGGTGTGGACCCCGACCCCGGAAAAGCGGGCCTCGTTGACTATGGTCTTCTGCAGTTTGGCCATTAAGAATTTTCTCCCAAAAATAGATTATGTAAACCGTAATAATACCCCAAAACCTCAGGGTTGTCAAATGATTTTACAAGTTGATTTTACAAGATTTAACGTTAAGTAAAAGTAGTTTCAAGAATAAAAAAGAGGGCTGCACTTGCAGCCCTCTTTTAACAAAAATAGTTTCTATTTTGTCTGGTAAACTTCCACGGTTTTTGTTTGCAAAGTCAGCCCGCCAACAATTAAGCCTAACAGAAAATCAACGGTGGTCATTTTTGTCTCAAACCGTACTTTAGAGTTCGCCGGGACCATGCTATCGGTGGTGTTATCACCCAGCGGTACTAAACCCCACAAGGCAAACCAGCAGCGTTTTGAAGCAATTTTTTCTCCAACCGATGAAGTAGGTGCTAACTGAGCATTGCCTCCGACTTTGATGGTGGCGCAGCCAATGAAGGCAAAACAAAAAACCACCAGAAACAATGAGGCAAATAATTTTTTCATATCTCCTCCTTTATTTATTGTTGTGTGACCCATTTTATGGAATCTAGTGCCACTGCAACCATATGCAATTTAGACCAAGAAGTATCTGCTCGTGTGCTGGTTGCCCCGGCTGCTATATTGGATTCCCACGGTACCCAACCATTAACAAAAGTGTATGCAGTTTCTCCCTCAAATAAGAAACCAACTTTTATTTGAACACTGGTAGCCGTGCCGTTGCCTGAATTCTTTAGCGATATTGCGGTAACATATTGCAAAGAATCTACAACCGAACCTGTCATAGCCGAGTCAATAGCGCCGCAAGTAATGCTTGTGACTGACAATGGTGATGTTTTAGGCGTTGGCGTTTCGGTTGGCGTGTCTTTGCTGCACCCAACAAAACCACCCAAAACGATTGCCACAAGAAGCAAGCCAAGGGTAAATAGTTTTTTCATGTTTGGTTTCTCCTTTTTGGTTTTTTAGTTTGTTATTATTTTAACCTTGCTGAAAGCTCTTCCAGCATGGCCTTCTCTAACTGTTCATCGTTTCCTTTTGGCGTCCACTCGTCAGCCAGATTTTTTGCTTCTTTTTCTGCCCGTATTTTGAATTTCAATGGCGTTTTGCTTTCCAATCGCACAGAAATTCTTGTGCGGGAATCATCTTGGTTAAGAAAATCTTTCTTCACTTTCCACGCAGTCCTCAAATAACCAGAAGCAGCGTCAGTTATTTCTAAATCGTATTTTTCGGTGATAACCCCAACAACAATAGACCATGATTGTTCATAAGTGGTCTTTGTTATTTCTGGCAATGTTTTCCATGTGGCCTCCTGTGTTGTGGCACAGTCAATAAACAAGACGCATGCTAAAAGCATAGCGATGGAAATCGATGCCCAAGTTACCCTTTTCATTTTCTCTCCTTTTTTAATTTGTTTTTTTGGGGTGATTTTGTATAGTATACCATATAAAACTATATTTGTCAAGAGAAAAGTATATATAAATAGTGGTATATTTTAAACGGCAATAATGATACCATCATAAAAACAAAGGGCCATTATATGCCGGAAAAGGAACTAAAACTTATCGGTCAGCGAATAAAGGATATTCGTAAGGCAGCGGGTTTAACCCAAAATGCCTTGGCCGAGAGAGCTTGGATGCATTCAAAATATGTGGGCCAGATCGAACGTGGTGAAATAAACAGCACGGTCGAAACTTTAATAAAAGTAGCAAATGCGTTGAATGTGCCTTTGCAAGAACTCTTTTATGTTAGCGACAACAAAGGAAAAGAATTAGTAGTTAAGCGTATTTCTGATAGGCTAAGGATGCAAAAACTAAAAACGCTGGAATTGTTGGAAAAAATGGTGAAGGCGATAGAAAAATAAAGCCGCCCCGAAAGGGCGGCTTTAAAATATTGGTTAAAGCTAATTCCTTGACAAAATATGACCTATTGCTTATAATGAAAATGATCATGGCAGAAAAAACTATACAAAATACTAATTCCTGCGGCTCCTGCTGTACCAAGCTGGTGCAGGTGGGGGTCAAGCTGGGAAACAACGTGATCCTCGAGGACATCAGCCTGCACCTGCACTGCGGCCAACTGACCGCCATCGTCGGCCCCAACGGAGCCGGTAAGACCACTTTGCTCAAGACCATCCTGGGCGAGGTCCCGCACACCGGGCACGTTCATTTTCTGGATTCGGGCCAAAAGCGCCGCGACAAACCTTTCATCGGCTACGTGCCCCAGCGGCTGGAGTTCGACCCCTCGGCCCCGATGACGGTGGCCGACCTGTTCGGCGCGGCCCTGCAAAAACGCCCGGCCTGGATGGGTTTGGCCAAGGTCCAGCGTAAGATAGTGGAAGAATCACTAAATGCTGCCGGGGCCGGGCATCTGCTGAACCGCAAGCTGGGGCAGCTTTCGGGTGGCGAGTTGCAGCGGGTGATGCTGGCTTTGGCCCTGACCCCGCTGCCGGACCTGCTGCTGCTGGACGAGCCGGTCTCCGGGGTGGACATGGCCGGAGTGGAAGCCTTCTATGAAATGGTATCCCAGCTCAGGAAACGCTACCATTTATCGATCATCCTGGTCACCCACGACCTGGCCGCGGTTTCAGGCTTCGCCGACCGGATGATATTCCTGGACAAAAAAATAATCGCCCAGGGCTTGCCGGACCAGGTGCTGGGCCATCCCTTAGTGCAACAGATCTTCGGACGCCTGAAACCGGAGTCAAAC